>JACWAI010000041.1 GCA_014874415.1 Nitrososphaerales archaeon | reverse complement strand
GGGGGAAGTGCTTGAACCGGCGGATGATCCCCCGAGCCAGCGAGTCCTTGACCCCGAACTCCAACAGAATGGTGAAGAGGTTGTCGTACACGTCCATGGTGGTGTACGGCCCGTCCGTCGCCGAAGCGATGGGTTTCTTCGGAATGTCCGGCCCGATGGGACGGTCCATGCGCGGGGCATCATCGGACGGTGGCGACTCTCTGGTGGCGTTCTCACTTGTTGCGGCCATAGGGGGGTCCCCGGGAGGACTGGGTATGGATAACTCCGGCTCTTGCTCGGGAGAAGCCGTGTGTGGAGGGTCTTGGGAAGAGGGAGAATCCAACGGGGGGTCGGTCAGAGCTTCCGCCGAGAAGGGTTTCTTGGGCCGGCCGGGATGTCTCTCCGGCCGGATACGGATCTGGTCCTGATGGGCTTGTAGCCATCCGATGACCTTCTTCGACACGTGAATACGGTTATAGATGGTCTGTACATCATCCCCAGCCCTGAGGGCCCTGACCACTGGGGAGAACTTATACTTCCACCGGCGAAGCATGGGGCGAAGGACGGAATCCGCATCCTCAATGAGTTCGTCCTCCGTTCGAATGTCTGCCACGAAACCTATAGGCCTGTCGGTTTCTTAACCGTTTGCCATGGGAGGCGAACCGAACACCCATCAAGGCGATGCCACGAGGAAGGAGCGGAAACCCCAAGCCCTCTCCTTAGTAGATTCCCTGAGAGCTAGGGTGGACTGCTTCGAGAAGGCCCGACGGAACCTGCCGTGCGACGAGAAGAAGACCTCCCCGTAGCCGCCCTCTACGCCGCCGTAGCTCGCGGCATGGAGGACCTGGAAAAGGAGAAGGCGTGCCACCTTTGCCGGGAGGACATCCGCGAGGTCCGTCTCTTGTGGGAGGATCTCGCCTCCCTCCAAGCCATGTACGATGACATGGCGGACCACCCCCAACGGCGGGAGTGGTTGCTGAAGCTCGCCGAAGTGGCCGAGCGGCTCGGCGTCCTTGCCTTCCTATCGCGCGTCTATCGGCGACTACACTGAGATGACGCTGGTATTGGAACCGGGAGAGATGCGGGGCAGAGCCTCGCCAGTAACGTTCGTCGTCACGACATACGGCAACGGAGGAATGTTCGGCGTGATGAACGGATTGACTATGGGACTGGGAAAGGGATTGCCCGGCGGAGAATGCGACGCGCCTGCCTCATCCGCCAAGGAAATTGTGAGCTGCGCGACCAGCGCCATGGCCTGTGCCTCGCCGAATCCCTCGTCCAAGAACGCTTCGTAGGCGAGCCGGGTCAGATGGGCCAACCTCCGGAAATTGCGCACGGTGGCGACCTCGTCTGGCCCTGTAAGGCCGCTAAGGGCATCACGAACCTCAGGGTCCACCGAAGGGATGGGAACGGAATCGACCATCGACCCTGGAATGGGAACGGTGTTACTTAAATCTTGGGACTACATGGATGAGTGGTGTACCAACACATCTTCGCACGGGTCATCATCGGCGGCGGCTACGCTGGCATGGCCGCCGCCGTTTCCCTGGCCCGCCGAGGCCTCGGGCACGGCACCCTCCTTGTGGACAGACGCGGCAGGGCGGGGTACCCCCCATCCAGCACCAGCGGCATCGCCTCCTACTGGCTGGACCGACTGGGCTTCTCGGCTGCCCCCGACACCATTGCCTCTCCCATCCGCTCCTTCCGGCTCGTTGTCCATGGAGACCCTCCCGAGAAGCTCCGCCTCCTCCAACCTGGTAATCCCCTCGCCCCCGACCTCGGCTACGTCCTCCAAGAGCACTCCTTCCTTGGGCGCCTCGAACAGGAGGCCATCGCCGGAGGGGTGGAGGTCTGGCATGGCGTCCACGCTGAATCCGCCCGCCGAACCGACGGTGTGTACGAGATCCAACTACGAGGAGGGGATGGCCCTAGGGTCGTGACCACGAACTGGCTCCTGGACGCGGGGGGCTACGACTCGCGCATCTCCCGCCGGTTCGGGATCACGGGGGACCTGGGGGACGAGGACCGGCACAACGGCCTGGAGATCTCCGTCCCGAACACGGG
>JACWAI010000040.1 GCA_014874415.1 Nitrososphaerales archaeon | reverse complement strand
GGTCAGCACCTTGACCTCGGAGCTCTCCACCGCGCAGGGGACGGTATCCAGCCTCACCGCGCAGGTGGCGAGCCTACAGGCCCAGTTGTCGGCCAGCCAGGGGAACACCACGGCGGAGCAGGCGCAGTTGGCTCAGGTCCAGGCCCAGTTGACGGCGGCCCAACAGACCATCGTCTCGGACCAAGCCACCATCTCCTCGGACCAGGGGGCGATCTCCACGGACACGGCGAGCATCGCCACGCTGAATGCGCAGGTGACCCAACTCCAGAACGAGTTGAACTCGAAGAAGGGCTACGTGGCCCCGATCTGGTTCAACAGCATTGGGAGCGTTGGGATCATCGCCGTCATCGCCTTGGTGGGAGCCGTGATCGGGGTGGGAGCCTACCTCGGCGGGCGGCGGACGAGCCGAAAGACAGGGACGCCTAGCGCCCCCGTCTCTGGACCCGCCCCCTCGCGCCGGGCGGTGGACAAGCCCAATGCCACCGCGACGCCCAGCACGGAGACGGACGGCAAGAAGGCGGCCACGGACGACGCCATCACGGCGGCGTTCCGGCGCTCTCTGGTGAGCACCCTTCAGGCCAGCGTGGCGACCCAGAAGACCCTCCTCAGCCAGGGGAGGACCGAGGACGCCATGCGCCTGAACGCCCGGAGCCACGAAGTGGCCCAGGAGGCGTTGAACTACCTCCAGTGAACCGATTCGGGGAGGGGGAAACCCCTCCCCTCCAACCCTTTCCAGAAGCGGAGGAAAGATGTCAACTAGGCAGGTCGCCTTCCATGTGAAGTGGCAGACCGAGCAGGAAGCCAAGGCCGAAGCTCAACGGTGGTGGGTCGTCAGGAAGCCCGTGCGGCGCGAGACGGAAGGTCCACATGGGACGCTCTGCGTCTGCGGCTTGGCCCACGCCTAGATGCCCGCCCATTCTCCTAAGGTCCTAAAGGAGTTGATCCGTGAACGCGAGAAGGGTGGCAGGAACGGCGTGGCTCCTCCTCCTTAGGACGGAGTTCCGAGCCATCGCCGTCCTCCTCCCCGTGATCATCACCATGCTCTCGGTGGCCATCGCCATCTTGGAGCGTGCGGTGTGGTGGGCGTGGGTGGGGAGCCCTGGAGCGGCGTGGCTGGGGATCCAGGCGTGGGGATTCGCGAAGGAGATTGGGCCATGAAGTACTTCGGGAATCGTTGGAAGCATCCCGACCAACTCCCCGTGGTGTCGGCTCGGCAGAGCATTCCCAGGGTATGCGCTGAATCACCGCCCCACGAGGGCCCGCTCTGTGTCGGGCTTCGCCCGCCGGAACTCCGGTTCTTTTGCCTGAAGCATCTGCGGGCGAAGGCCCGTACTGTCAAAGACCCTCGGTATTCCTTGGGCGATTGGATCTACGTCGACCTCGCCCGATGATGGGACGATACAAATACGCCCAGATGCTTCCGGAGGAGCATGGCGGACCAACTTCCTCCCAAATACGAGTGGCTAACACATGTGGACGACCATCAGCGGATCTATGTCCCGTCTCAAGTGGTTCGGGCGGCGGAGTGGACAGTGGGGGAGTTGGTGAGGATCTCGGTGAAGGAAGGACAGGTCATGATTGAGCGGGTGAGTTTGAGCCGCCCGAAACGTGAGGGGAAGAACATACGGAAGGCTGCGCCGTGAACGCGAAGTGTTGGAGATGGCGGGCCGCAAGTAACGCCGAGGAGATAATCTCCTTCCTCAGAAAAGAACGGAATCGGCATCACGACCATGCCTACGTGCTCCCCCCTGCGGTAGTCCATTGTGTAGAGGATGGTCAGGCGTGGGTTATTCACGACCCCGAGAAAGGGGAGTTGGTGGGTGTGGCACTGGGGTCCAAGAAAACTCTTTGGAACTTGATCGTGGCGGCGGATCATCGACGTAACGGGATTGGGTCGGCCTTCCTAAGACAAGTGCGGCCTCAGTTCATCCGAGCCAAGATAAGTTCGGATAAGAAAATTGGAGACCCTACCGCGTTCTATGAAAAGAACGGGTGGTGGGTACTGGGAAACGTACCGAGTACTGTCGGTAGGAAGTCGATCCGCCTGATGAGCCGAGTACAGAAATCATTACCGACAACGAGCGAAGCAGAAAGGGCCGAGCCGTGAGCGAGAGAGAAGCCATGGTCCGATGCGACCGATGCGGAGTAGTGGTGGAAAGCCATGATCTGGTGGTACTCGGGATCACCGGCGGGACGAATGGGACCCGAACCGTTGGGTTGTGTCCGAAGTGCGCCCATGCCATTTTCGTCACTAGCCGCGCCGAAGGCCGGCCCCGTCGGGTTTAGGTTAGACGAAGAAGAAGAGGCCAGAGCCGATGGCCACCCCCACGACGTAGAAGG
>JACWAI010000039.1 GCA_014874415.1 Nitrososphaerales archaeon | reverse complement strand
GATTTCGGCAGCGGTCGCCGCTGCGATCATCGTCTTCCCACAGTTGCCGCTCCACATCGCCTTGCCGTTGCGCCTAACGTAGATGACGTGATTCTGGACGGTCACGTCCCAGACCGTCCCCGAGTAGTCCTCCCACTGTTCCAAGCTGGGTTTGTCGACCCTTGTTTCGCCCCTGCGGTACAGGATGCTCAGCCTGTAGTTCGCCGTCGTCCGAGTAATCGTCCTCTCGTTTCCGTCCGTCCCAACAATGGTGGCTGTGGAACCGGCCTCCGTGTGGACCACGTAATTACACGCCAGGCCCGCCTTGAGCGCCAGCTCCATCAGATCGTCCCGGAGGCGCGGCGAGGAAGTCTGGCAACGCACCCTGGTGGTGCCTACCTCGGCTTCGTCGTCTTCGTGAATCCCATCGCCTCTCGCGTAATATTCTAAGATGCTCCGTAGGAACGTTGGGGGGAGGTTCTTGATCTCGGCTGGGATATATTTGGTGTACTTGTCGCCAATTGGGCGGAGAAGCTCGTACAGTTGTTTGTTGAGGACGGTCACGCGTCCGTCCGACGAGTAATGCGGATTCAGCCCCCACCTCTTGAAGCTGTCGTACGCGAAGTCGAGCAGGCTTTGGTCGAAATTCCTGATCCCGACGTGATAATTGCCCCCGCTGTACGCTGTGTAACCCTCGGCCAGCCACAGTCCGAAGAAAGGGGCCCATTCGGACATCGGAATCCTGATCTTCTTGTGCCTCGGCCCGCTCCCTTCCTCGCGCTGGGGCAGAAGTATGAATTCCCTGTTGATACCGCACCACCTGGCATCTTTCTTGTAGTAGGGGTAGGTCGTGCCGTTGCCCTTTCCAAACACCTCGTTGGGGTGTGCAAAGTCGTAGTTCACTTTCCCTTGCTGCGCTTTCTTCCCTACCCAGAGCTGATGGTCCGGTGTCACCATCAGGCTAACCTGGGTAGACTCCAGGTGGTACATCTTGCCTTCGTAGTGATATTGGATCTTTCTTACAATCGGGTGGTACTCCAGCTCGTTCGTGCTGGGATTGAGCGTGGCCACGGCCTCGTCGTCGGCAAGTTCGGTGTGCTTCTTCCAGCCCTGTTTGGTGAGGATCTCCGTTTGTTCATCAAAGCAGCCGGGCGGCCCGTAAAGTAGGATTCCCCTGGGCCATCCTAGCTTGAACAGATCCGGCCGCAGGAATGGGAACACTATGGACTCGCGTATCGCCATCTTGCAGTCTTCGAGGCCTATCACGTCGTCCCACTTCACGTCGGGCTTCTCTGTTATCACGAGCTCGCTGAAGGAGGCTTTGAGCTGCTGCACCACCTGGGGCCCCTTCGCGGAGTTCTGGTTTGAGCTGATGCCCACTCCGTTGCCGTTCGCAGCAGGTGGTGTCCAGTCCATTTCGGGAGCCTGGTCCGGGGGGAGCAGGCCGTGGGCCTGTTGAATCGCTTTGACCCTCTCCTGGTATGCCATGGCGCGCTCGGTGTACTGCTTGTTGAGCCGATAGTCGGGGTAAAGGTGGACGAGTTTCACAAGGGTGGATATGGCTTTCTGATACATCTGGATGGCCATCCCGTGGGCGCCCTGGGAGTCGAGCCTGATCGCCTCGGAGGCGTACTTCTTGGCGTCGTCTTCAAGCTCCTTCGCCGCGACGACGCTCATTTCTCAGAAACTCCTTCGTTGACCTTGACTTTGCCCCGGGCCATCAGCGTGAGCATCGCCTGTTCCACTTCGTCCGACGGCATCTTGAGGACTGTCGAGGCGTCCGTTATGTCGACGTTGCCGTTGTGGATCGCCGCGTACTTGAGGACCTGCTCCTCGGTGTCCTCGGCCGGCTTCGGTTGGTAGATTGTCCCCAGGATGGCGTCTGCATCGTCGTCCTCCCCCATCCCCTCCAGAAGGGCGACCCTCGGTGAGAACCCGGGCGCCTCCCGCTGGATGGTGCGGGGGGACACCATGAGCGTGCGCTTCATCTCCTCGGCCCTCTCCTCGGCAAGCTTCCGCGCCTGTTCGACTATCTCTTCGCCGCTCCCTGTCTGCACGTTCAGCGAGATCGAAGGGGAGACGTTCCCCATCCCCACCATGGTCTCGGATAGCGCGTTGTTGATGTCGTCGGAAGCTTGGTCGAGAGACGGGACGAGGCCCTGGACAGTCTTGTTCACCTTCCGTAACACCTTGAAGGCGGTGCTCATGTGGGCCATGACGTCGCCCACGTCGACGATGCTCTCAAGCCTGAGGACGACCTGAGTCAGGGCCAGCTCGCTGGCGTAGACCACCTTCCCCACCTTCCTGAGCTCGGCCCACTCGTTCGCATACACCGTCGCCTTCGAGTCATCCTTCGTCATCATCGCCTTGACCGTCGTGTCGAAGAGCGCCTTGCGCCTCTGCTCCAAACGCAGTCGCAGGTTCTCGAGCTCCTTCCTGTGATACTCTATCTCCTTGATGGTCGAGGCGATCTTCGGTCTAATGCTGTCTCCTCCACCAAGTCCGATGAACCTCAGGGGGGCGCGGGCGGACAAATACGACGCTTCAAATTGGCATCACGATAATCACGGGCTAGGTCAAGAAAAGCGATACAAGTTGGTGAATGTTTGTTTCGATTTCGCTTTCCGACCGTTGGAAGCAGGGAGCTGGCACGGGCATTGCAGGCCGTCGGCAAGCGAGAGGAGAGGGGACTCCGAACTCGAGGCGCTTACCCAAAGGTTGCAGTGTGGCATTCCCGAAACTGAAAAACAGAGGAGAGGGTACTCGCTTTAGTACGAGGTACCCTCGGTAGATGTAGTCTCGGTAGCCGGGAGCGTCGAAGGGATTTCGGGGAACTTCTCGCGCATACGAGTCTCCGCGACCGCGGATGCCTCTGCTAGGATCTTCTCCGCGTCCTCGTTTGCAGCTTCGAAGTTCAGCGAATATCCACCGACTGTCCCCGCGTCTACCAGGATGCTACTCAGCAAACCAGAGATCTCTCCGATCTCGCTCTCCGCCTCCGGCAACACGCCCACCAAGCCTTGCTTGACGCCGCGTATCACCGACATGGCCGGGGTCAGGGTGACGACGATGTCGCCCAGTTCCGTGATTGTGTTGAGTCTGAGCACTATCTGTTCGAGCGCGAGCTTTGCTTGCGTGACCATCTTGTTCATCTTTCTGATCTCGGAAAGCTCGTTGGCGAAGACAGACGCGTGCTGTGTGTCGTGCTTCTGTAGAGAGCTAACGACCTTTGCGAAGATCGAGTTGTCTCTCTCTCTGAGTTTTGTGGATGTGGAGTCGAGTTTGGCGACCTGGACCTGGATTTGTCGGACTGCGAGGTCGAGCCTTGGCTTCAGGGGACCGGGGTTCCTTACGGAGTCCCTGACCCTTCCGCCCAGACTCTGGCTGTTTTGCTTTTCCCATTTACCTGCGAACGCAGACATGGATAGCTTCGAATATCACGCGCTCTCAAATTCTCTAAGTGGGGGGTAGTATAATCTTCTTCACAACCGCATTAAGATTTGTTCTTTTTGACAACGGCCTTTCATGCGATGGCCGCGATGCTAGACCTTTAACCTCCGAACAGCATCTGGAGCCGCGTTGCAAGAGATAGCCGTGATCTCTGACGTCCACGCGAACATGGAGGCACTGGATGCGGTCCTCAAGGAGGCGGGCGGGCTGGAGCTCTACTGTCTTGGAGACCTCGTCGACTACGGAGCCGAGCCCAACGAGGTCATCTCGACGGTGAAGGCGCGGGGGGCGAAGTGCATCCTCGGGAACCATGACGCAGCTGCGCTGACTGGAGACGTCTCGCTATTCAGCGTCAAGGCGGCGATGTCCTCGAAGTGGACATCCCGGATGCTGACCGTAGACAGCTTCGACTACCTCAGACGACTTCCGCAGGAGATGCGGGTGATGATCGGGTCGAAGGAGGTCTATTTCGTGCACGGCACCCCGGACGACAGGCTTTGGGAATACGCCGACCCCAGGACCCATTCGGACCTGTTCGGCCACTACCTCGGAAAGCTCCGGGTAAGCATGATAGGTCTCGGGCATACTCACATCCCCTACGTGTGGAAGGGGACGGAAGGGGTTGTCTTCAACCCGGGGTCGGTGGGACAGCCCAGAGACGGAGATCCTAGGGCGTCCTTCGCGCTGTTGACGGTCGAAGGAACGGACGTAAGGGTCGAAATCAGGAGGGCGAGCTACGATTTGGAGGAAGCTGCCTCGAAGATAAGGGAGGCCGGGCTCCCTTCACAAAACTCCGACAGGCTCTTCGCAGGCACCTAGGGAATGCAGGGGGCATCTCCTTCGCGTTCAGCGCTGCGCTCGCCCTAAACGTTTGACGCCTTCGTGGCAAGATTCTCAGCAACTCTTTTAAGGGAATCCTGGGCCCATTGTCGGATTCTGTGAAGTTAAGCTCGAGACGAGGGATAAATCCTGCCGCGGCGATAGCTGTCATCATAGTCATCGTCGCCGCCGCGGGGGTCGGGGTGTATTTCCTTGCCCTGGCTCCGTCGTCAAGCTCGTCCAATAGTTCAGGAAGCTCTAGTTCCACGACTTCAAGTCAAGCAGTTACGACTTCCACCACGCCCTCCCAGTCGACGTCCGCGACTTCGTCCCAGGGTTCGACGTCCACGAGCGCCCAGTCCACGACCCAGACGACCTCTGGTTCGTGCGCTAACAGCTCCGCTCCACCCACCAGCAACATGGCCACGATTGTGAACGAGTATTCAGCCATGGCAATAGGTTTCTCGAGCGCGACCACGGGCAACTCATCGGGCCCTCCGAGCTCTGGGACATACAGCTTCACCTCCCTGGGGCCTGCGACGGTCAACGGGTCAACTTATGACAAGATCGCGTTCAACATCACGGCAACGGGCTCGAACACGCCCGGCGAGAACGTGGTGGCTTATGTGGCCCAGGACGGAACGTTCGCCGCAGCACAGGCGCAATACTCTGGACAGACTCAGAACCTGACCAGTAGCGAAGCCCAGAGCTTCGGTTTCATTGCAGACTTCTTCGGCCTGGTGACCGACAGCTCCTACATATCGACCCTCTTTATCTCCGGGGGGAACCTCCACGCAGCTAACTCTAGCACGGTGACCTATGGGTCTACCTCCATGCCGGTGACCACCTACTCGCCCAATTCCGTCCCGTACACGGAGACCTACTGCGGTGTTTCGGCGAATATCGGGAGCATCAAGATTGACCTAGGCTCGTTATCGGGGGGGACGGTGCTCACAGAATTCAGCGTGGCGTCTTCGAGCAGCAGCACTTCATCGTTATTCGACTCGACATTCAGCCTCAACCTCCTTTCAATCACGCTGGTATAGTCCATCCTCCGTAATGCGAGGTCCATCTCCGTTCGCGCGTCCACCGGCCGTCATCGTTAAAATATGGGCAAAGGGAGAGGGTCCCTGTTGAGTGGTCGCAAAATTAAGCCGTCGTTCTAGGAAGCGCGAGACACTCAGCTCTGAGTACGGCTGGAAGAAGATCGAAGCGAGGGTAAGGAGGTTCTACGCGTCCCCTTCGGTGAAGAGCCAAATCGCCAGGAGAGTATCGAAGAACAAGCCGGTGGGCTACGTCGAGGGCCCCCCCACCCTGAACAACCAGCCCCACGTGGGCCACGTCAGGGGGAGGATGATGAAGGACCTGTGGTACAGGTACAGGACCCTCGAAGGGGAGAACATAGTATTCCGCGGAGGCTGGGACACCCAGGGGCTCCCTGTCGAGCTCCAGGCAGAGAAGGAGCTAGGCCTCTCGGGGAACAAGTGGGAGGACCTGGAGAGGGTCGGGGTCGACAAGCTCGTCGCCGAGTGCAAGCTAATCATAGGGAAGTACAGGCGGGACTGGGAGGAGGCGGACAGGCTCCTCGGCCTGATGCTGGACAAGAACAAGGCGTACATGACATACAGAGATTCATACATCGAGAGGGAGTGGACATACCTTGAGACCGCTTGGAAGAGGGGCCTCCTCGGAGAGGGGTTCAAGGTCGTCCCCTACTGCCCCAGGTGCCAGACAGCCCTCAGCGCGGGAGAGGTGTCGCTCGGTGGATACGAGAAGCTCGAAGACCCGAGCCTCTACTACAAGGCGAGGACCGAGGACGGGGCGTTCCTCGTGCTCTGGACGACCATGCCTTTCACGGTCGTGACAGACGAGCTGGTCGGGGTCAAGCCCGATTCTGAATATGAGTACGTCCAGGTCGGGGACGAGGTGTGGGTCGTCAACGCCTCCAGGAAGGAGGCGCTCGCTGAGGAGCTGGGAGTGCAGTTCGGGGAGACGAGGAAGCGGGTGACGGGGAAGGAGATGGAGGGGCTGAAGTACGAGCATCCCCTGCTCGACTTCATACCTGGCCTTCAGAAGGAGGAGTTCAGGGAAGGGGCCCATAGGGTCGTCGCCGAAGATTACGTCGACGTGACCACAGGCACGGGCCTCGTCCACATGTCACCGGCCAACGGGGAGGAGGACTTCGCCGTCGCCATGCGGCGCGGGCTCCCTGTGTTCGCCCCCTTCGACGACAGGGTCAGGTTCACCGCCGAAGCAGGCAGGTTCGCCGGGATGTTCGCGAGGGACGCGGACGAACCTGTGGTAGATGCGCTCAGGGAGAAGGGGGCACTGGTCAGCGCCGGGAAGCTGGTGCACGACTATCCCGTCTGCTGGAGGTCCAACGACAGGCTGGTCTGGCTGGCGAGGCGGGAGTACTTCTACTGGGTGGACAAGATAAGGGCGGACGTTGTAAAGGCGGCCGAGCAGGTCGAATACTTCTTCGACGGCCCCAGGAACAGGTTTCTGGCTGGGCTGGCCGACTCTCCGCCCTGGTGTGTTACCAGGGAGAGGGTCTGGGGGACACCCCTCCCGATATGGGTCTGCGAGGAGTGCGGCGAGAAGACCGGAGCTTTCTCAAGGAAGGCGATAGTGGGCGCAGCGTCGAAGCTCCCCGACGGGCCCAGGTTCGAGCTGCACAGGCCGTGGATCGACAGGGTGGTCCTGAAATGCCCGAAGTGCGGGGGGAGGGCGACCAGAGAGCCCTTCGTCCTGGACCCATGGCACAACAGCGGTTCCGCTCCCTACTCCTCGTTCACAGACGAGGAGTTCAGAACCCTGGTGCCTGTGAAGTTTCTCACCGAGGGGATAGACCAGACGAGGGGGTGGGCATATACGCTCCTCCTCCTCAACGTGATACGGACGGGGAAGGCGATCTCCCCCTACAGGATGTTCCTGTTCCAGGGGCACGTGCTCGACGAGAAGGGGCAGAAGATGAGCAAGAGCCTCGGCAACGGAATAGAGGGGCTGGACCTTCTTCGGAACAACTCGGTGGACGTGGCGCGGTTCTACACCATCGCGAAGGCTTCCCCCGAGGACTCGGTGAACTTCGACATGAAGGAGATGGTTGGGAGGCCCTACCAGGTGATGAACACCCTGTACCATCTCCACCTCTACCTCCAGCAGAACGGGGCCGTCGACGGGTACGACCCGGTCGAGCACACGGTCGCCTGGGCGTCCAAGAACGGGCTCCTCACCTCGGTCGACAGATGGCTGCTCCGAAAACTCGCATCGGCAGAGGAGGACGTCCTCGAAGGCTTCGGCAAGGGGAGGTTCAATGAGAGCGCAAAGTCGATGGAAGAGCTCGTGATCTCTCACCTGAGCCAGACCTACGTCAGGCTCGTCAGAGGCGAGCTCTGGAATGACGACCCTCGAGAAAGGAAGAGGCGGCTGGCGATCTACGCGGTCCTTGGCCACGCCCTCAGGGCTGCGGACGAGCTGCTCCATCCGATAGCGCCCTTCGCCACCGAGTTCCTCTTCCAGGAGGTCTTCGCCCGAAGGAAATGGGGGACTCCGCTGCTCGCGATGGGGTGGGAGGAGAAGAGATCGGCAGGGTCCGCCTCCGCCGAGGCTCTGGTAGACTACTCGCTCAAGGTTGAAGAGGCGTGCAACTCTGCGAGGATGAAGGCGAGGCTGAAACGGAGGTGGCCACTCCGGTCTCTGAAGGTGCTTGTCCAGCCTGCTGACGCAAAGGTCGCGAAGAGGGGGAGGGAGACCGTTTCATTGCTATGCAACGTCAAGGACGTCGGAGTGACTACAAGCGCGGAGACATTCCCTGCGGCTTTCGCTCTGAGACCCAACCCGTCCAGGGTCGGCGCCCTGTTCAAAGAGAGGACGAGGGAGGTCCTGGGCGCGCTTGGGAAGCTCGAAGGGAGCGAGGCGCTGCGCATCTACTGGTTGGGACGGCCGGTGAAAGCGGGGGCCGCAGAGGTGCCCCTCTCCGCATTCGAGTTAGTCGCGACTCCGATGGAAGGATACGAAGTGGCAGAGAAGTCGGGTGTCTTCGTCGCCCTGAAGAAAGAGAGGGACAGCAAGCTCGTAGCGGAGGGGCTCGTCAGAGACCTGGCGCGGAGGCTCCAGGCGCTCAGGAAGGAAAGAGGTTTCGTCCCGACGGTGATGCTCCGGTCGGCCAGCGTGGCGGGGCTCGAGGAAGACGATCTCGGCCTGGTGGAGCCATTGGCGGAACAGTTGGCCTATCTCGTAAGGGTCAGGAAGGTGTACCTGACCAAGGAGAGGACCGGGGCAAGAAACTGGTCCGAGGCAGACCTGGACGGGAAGCCAGTGTTTCTGAAGGTCGAGTAGCATGCTCTGGAGAAGGTCTGCGCAGTCCAGCCAAGCAGTCCCCGCATCCCACGAAGCATCAGTAGAGACTTGTTCGGGATTTGCTCCTGCGTAAATAGAGGAGCAACGGGCCACCGAAGGTTGGAAGCCAAAGACGAGGGTCAGCCGAGGCTCTTCAGACGGCTGTCGATATTAGTAGTCGCGATCGTCGTCGCCATAGCAGTTCTGGCCGTGGCCTGGGTCGTGCTCCAGTGGTCGATAGCGGAGCACGTCTTTTCGTCGAAGGCGGGCCTCGACTGGTTCGGAATCAACTTCTACCACGACTACACCTTCGTGGCTGCGGCTCTCTTCGCCCTGCTGCTGGTCTACCCGCGCCCCGGAGGGAGCGACCTCTGGAGGCTGGGCACCGTCGCCTACCGTCTCATGAGGCCCTACGAGGCCAACGAAAACAGGCCTAGCGAGAAGATGAACGTCTGGCTCTGGGGACTCTGGCAGGCCGTAAAGTGGGCCCTGGGTTTCTATCTTTTCGTGAACTACGGAGGCTTCCTCTTCCTCGGACCGATAATGAACCCCATAATGATGATGTCCATGGGCCTCGGAAGCTGGGGAGCCGTCCCGGGCATCTTCGCCCTCCCCATCACCTCGACGACGGGCGCGGGCTTCGTCAACATGATGCCCTCCCTCTCGATTCAGTATGCCTTCCTCTCGTACGTAATCTCTGCAATACTGGCCGTCCTCGCTATCAGGGTGGTCCTGCGCCTTCTCTCCAACCTGGCCATCAGACAGAGCGACGTCCCCACCAGGAACCTCCTCACCCTGACTGCGCTGATACTGCTCGAAGTCATTGTGGGCGCTCCCTACTGGCTGATGAACGTGGCCACCCCCTACGTCTACGGGATAGCCTGGAGCGCGTTCCTCCTGAACCTCGTCGGGGTCTTCTACCTCTACAGGAGGAGGGTTGAGGATCCGAGGCGTGCCCTCTTCAAAGGTCTGGCTGTAGTGCTGGCTGTCATCCTTGTGGTCCAGGTGGGCATAGGGGCGTTCTACTACTTCAACTGGAACAACAACTATCTCGCCTACCAGTGGTACCCCCAGACTCAGAAGCAGATCACTGTCACGAGATGGGCCGCGGGCCTAGACAACATCCAGGTCGAGAACATATCGAGCCTCCCCACCAGCAACCCGACGACCACCCTTGACCTGGTCAGGCAGTGGGACCAGCAGGCTGCCACGGTCATCAATACGAAGGAGATAGGGGCTTACAACTGGATGCAGCTCGCGAGCTCGGAGATCGTCTTTTACAACGGGACCGAATATTGGGTCTCCCCCACCACGCCGTCCTTCCCCTCGAGCGACTGGATCAGCACGCATCTCATCTACACCCATGCGGCCAAGGTCCTTGTAATCAACACCCACAACGGCACGGTCGTCCCGACCACGAGCGCCTTCGGCATCGCGTCTGAGCCTCCAATCTACTACGGCGAGGGGGATGGCTTCTCGGGGAGCGTCTACGTCAACGTCCCAGGATACGACGAGGTCCAGAACGTCTCCTACGGCGGGGCTCCGGATTACACGCTCAGCGGATGGCAGAAGACGATGTGGTTCACCTTCGCGGAGGGGCAACTCGGGTTCGCGTTCTCGGGGCAATCCATCAACATGCTCTGGAACAGGAACGTATTCTCCAGGGTGGGGGACATACTCATCTCCGGCCTCACCATGGACCCCTCTTCGTACATCGTCTCCGATGGGAAGAACCTCTACTACGCGGTCCAGGTCTACATCAACTATCCCTTGCAGTCGGGCTTCTCCGCGAGCCCGTACCTCAGGTTCTTCGGAGTGGTGTTGGTTAACATCCAGGACGGGTCCATGCAGGGGTACACCGTTTCGAACCTGCTCGGTACCAACTCTTCCGACTTCCTCACGCAGTTCTACCAGAACTACTACTCGAGCTGGAAGGCGCCTCCCGCCTGGCTCGTCCCCCAGCTGCGGTACCCTGAGCAGTTGCTCGGCTCCCCCAACGTCCCGGGGCAGCTAGACTACGACTTCGTCTACCACGTGAGCGACCCCTTCGTGTTCAGGTCGGGGACCCAGTTCTATGAGCGGGCGGCGAACAGCACGCTGCAGTACATTCCGTTCGCTGTCGGGAACAGCACCTACTTCGTGGGCCTGCAGCTCGTCCAGTACCAGGGGGTTGTGAGCAAGAACCTCGGGGCCCTCTACGTGGCCTACGGCGGGGACAGGCTAGGCCAGATCTACGTCTATCAGAACCCGTCGCAGTCGTCGTTGATTATAGGCCCTGCGGCCGCCGAGAACGCACTCACCACCAACCAGCAGGTGAGGACGCAACTCACCCTCCTCCCCAACAACAGGTTCGGCTCGTACCTCCTCTATTCTGTCGGCGGGGTGCTGACCTATTTTGTGGCCGTTTATACGAACCCCGGGACTTCGGGGGTGGTCACACAGCTCCCCTTCATGACAGCCGTGAACCCGTCGACCGGGACAGTGGCGGTCGGCGCTGACGCGACCGCCGCATTCGAAAATCTCGGAATCACGAACTCCACCGCGGTCGCGAGCCCGACGTTGGAGGCTGTCACCCACCAGATAGACTCGCTCATCACGTCGAAGGGGTACGCCCTGGTGAACGCCACTTCGGTCAACCCCACCGTCTGGGTCAGCGTCGGGAGCGTATCCCTGAGCAGGGCAGGCGCCAACGAGACCATCGCAGCGGTCGGCGCCCTCCTCCAGAACTACGGACCTGGGAGCGCGGGCAATACGGTTTACGCCTGGACAGACTCTTCGGGGAACTTGAATTTCGGGGTGCTCAGAGTGCCCACCTCAGGCGTCACCGAGCTGTTCTACGTCACGATCAGCGCATAGCAGCGCTAGCGGAGCGCCAGGAGGATCGCGACGATGAAGATTGCTGCCACCAGGGCCAGGACGATGAACCTCAGGGCGCCGTTCCTCTCTGCGATCATGACGCTTGCGTTGATCTGGTCGAAGGGGTTCCCTGAGTTGATCAGCTTCACCAGTCGCAGGGCGTCTTCGTAGAGGAACTTCCCCCCGTCTACGACGACGAGGTTATCCCCCTTCAGGACGAATGTGTGCCCCTTCACCGATAGAGGCAGGTTCGACCTCCTGTTGACCCACTCGTTGAACTGCTCCTCGCTCAACCCTCGAGCACCCAACGCATGGTCTTTTGTCCTTTCTTTTCAGGCGGTGTCAGGGGGATGAAGCGGTCATGGCAGGAGTCTTGCAGAGTTGAGGGCGGACTTTGCTCCTGGCGCAATCGGAGAGACTCGAGAGCTGCGCAGGTCATCTACCTAGGTCGGCTCCACCGACTCCTCCTCTTTCTTTATCCAAGTGAGTCGTATGCTCAGCCAGTACCTCAGCAGGAACGCCGCCCCTATGCCGACGAGGTTCGCTATCGTGTACGGCAAGTCAAGGTAGGCGGTGCCTACGAAGAGTATGCCCAGGTTCACCACCAACCCGATCAGCATGAGCCCGTTGAACTTCAGCATCCTGACGGCGATGTGCCCATGCCTTCTGTCACGGAAAGTCCAGAAATCGTTCAGGACGAAGTTGGATATGATGGACACCTCGATGGCTATGGCGCTCGCATAGAGGAGGTACATCCCTCCGTTTACGAGCAGCACCAGCACCCCTTCGTTGACTACGATGCCCGAGAGTCCGACTAGGTCGAACTTGATGAAACTCAGCCAGTAGTCGAGAGAGCGAACTCGGCGAAGGTCCATCGAAGGCGGGCCGCCCGGGTGCCCTATTTTAAGCGGGCTTACACTTTCACATAGTCGGAAAGGGACGACTGGTAGGCTGCGAGTGGCCTGGCCGAGAAACCCATCTTTTTCAGGTCCCTGGCGAACTCGGCCGCGAACCCGTGCACGGTATAGACCATCTCCGGGGACACTGCCTGCACCAGGTTGACGAGCTCCTGATAGTCGCAGTGGTCGCTCAGGGGGAAGGAGTAGTCTGCCCCCATGGTGTACCTGTATCCCTTCCCCAGAGCCCAGCCGCTGAACGCCACCAGTATCGCCCCGTACTCCTTCTTGAGGTGGGCCATCACCCTGCTCCGACCGCTCGACATGGGGCTGACCATGACCCAGGGCCCTTTCGGCAGCCTGTCCTGGTCCCTCGCAGGGTCGAACCTGGTGCCTGGCTTCAGCGCGACCCCGTGCTCAATGTGGATCCTGTTCATCTTTTCCACGCTCTCGTGGTAGAATATGGGATCCCAGCTCGAGAAGAAGTATGATAGGAGCTGCGCCTTGCCGAGGGGGTAACCCATCAGCACCACCGGCACCCCGCGGTCGTAGGCCGACGCGATCAGACCGTTGACCTCTTTGACCAGCTTCGCCGTCGACGGAAACACGTACTCGGGGACGCCGTAGGTGGTCTCCATGACGAGTATCCTCGCCTGCCTTGTCTTGCACTTGCCGAGGAAAGCCCTGGCCCGGCCGGACGCGTCCCCCGTATAGTACACCTCGTCCTGGATCCTTATGGCCCTCGCACCGAGTATGTGTCCGGAGTCGAGGAGCTCGAGCCCTTCTGCCTCCTCCGTGGTCGTGCCAAGGTCGTACCCCCGCGCCTTTGCGAGCTCGGCCGTGAGGGAGGAGGAGACGACGCGCTCGCTCTTCGACGGGCTGTGCATGTGATCGAGATGGGCGTGCGAAACAAAAGTGTAGTCAGCCCTCACGTGCGAATGAGGGTCAAGGACGTAGCGCGTCCTGCCAAGTTCGACTTGAATGCCCCCGTTGGCCGTGACCGTGGCGCCCGCCAAGACGAAGGTCAGACGCGCGTGGCGCTTTTAAGGACTTGAGACTCGGTAACACTTCCAGTCGTTCGGCTGCAGCGCCGCTTCGAAACTCATGTTCGTTGTCACACGCAAGCTCCCTTCCTTGGACCAGGTTTCCTTCGAGGGATCGTATGATTCCAACGGAGTACTCAAGCGCCTGGCGAGCTCTGCCGCCCTCGGTGGGAAGCTGACTGTTACGCGTACCTTGCTGCCCGTGCTGTTTCCGAAACACACCACCTGCCCGGGATTGTGGAATGTGATCCCGTACACCCCCCTGGCGGGGAGCTCCAACCTCTCCGACTTCGAGAATTTCAACCCCGACTTCGCCTCCAGCTTCCCTCCGCTGAAGAAGAGATGGGTCTTGCCGGCTCCGCGCCCGAGGAAGGCCGATGATGTTTCTCCTGCCCACATGTCTGACACCATCAGCCATGTGAGGCTGGACGAGGAAGGAGGGGACAGGCTCGCTTTCTCGGCGCCTGCAGGGAACCCGAGCTCCCCTTCCAGGATCGCTTCCACGAAACGTGCCGAAGCCACGGGGTCGCTGTCCTCCCCGTGGGCTTCCCCTGCATCGACGTCGATCCACCTAGGGAAGCATCCGGGAGAGCCTCCGAGCTTGGCAGCATCTTCCGTAACGAGCCTGGATATCTTGGTGAGGGCGAGGCTCCCCAGGCCGGCGAGGCCTGCCCTGTAGCAGGCGATGGAATGGGAGAGCGCAGCGCGGGTCCAGACCCCTCCAAGCTGCCCTTCTCCGTAGGCCGGGTTGAAGTAGACCTGATTGGTCGTCGGGACGCACCGGGGGCCGTATCTCGTGTCGAAGTCCTTCTCCATGAGCCTGTGTACCCCCGACTGCTCGGCTGCCGTATGGAAGGGGTGCCTGTAGGCAGAGACCGCCATGTCGACAGTCTCGTCGCTCCGAAGCCTTCCGGAGGAGTCCCGGCAGAGCACCAGAAAGCCTCGTTCATCGAGGAGCCCCTTCCTAACCCGCTCCGTGATCATCTCGCAGCGCTCCCTGAACTTGGTCGCGTCGTCTGCCTTGGAAACGAACCTTGCGATCTGAGACGCAGCTTCGAGCGCCCCCGCCACGGCGAGCGAGACCTCGGGTATCTCCCCGGTGGGGTACCCGCTCCCCATGCTCCTACGCCAGCCCTGGGGAATGCTCGGGTCGGTCTCGATGCGGAACTCCTTGGAACACGACATCAGGTAACCTGCCAGCCTGCGTACGAGGGGGTACGTCCCCCTGACAAGCTTCTTGTCCTGAGTCAGGGCGAGGTAGCACGCCGTGCCCCTGAGCGCGATTGCCGTCTCCAGCACACCTGGCTTGGAAGGGTCGAGGGCGTGCGGAAGAGAGCCGTCTTTTCTGAGGGCTGACCTGCATGAGGCCAGGAGGAGTTTCGTTTCTGCCGGCTCCAGGAACGCGAGGCAGCGCATGGTTTCGTACATCTCGAGCGGATTCTTGGAATGCGCGCCGCCTTCGGCGCCGGCCATGGCCCAGGCAGCAGCTTCGCCCACCGCCTGGTCGGAGCAGGCAACGAAAGTCCGGGGGGAGGCGGGTTGTCTTTCGCCCGATAAGAGACGCCCAAAGTCCGAGAGGACTTCTTCTAGCTTCCCAGCGTTATATAGGGAGACGAAGAGGAGCTCCTTTCCCTCCCCCGGAGGGAGCTCGATGTCGTATGAACAAATCACGAGCACCTGCCCCGACATGCCTGCCGTTGCCTCGGGGAGCTCCCCCGCTGAAATCAGCTCCTGCGCCCTAGCCCTGTTGCTCGTCATGTACACCCTCGAAGGGGAGGGCGCGGAGCCTACCACCCTCGCAGTAGGGGGGTCGGAGACTTCGTCCATGACCACGTGGCTTTCCCTGTTGAACGCGTTCACCCCCAGCGACCCCCAGCGTTCCCCCCCGCTTCCGAAATGGGCGGCGCTCGGGTCGAGGAGCTCGAGGACGCGCAGCTTCAGCTGCGATGCGCCGGCGTTCCTAAGCTTCACCCTCCTGACATAACCAAGAGAACGGCCCCAGTAGAAATCGACCTCCTGGGCGACATCGACCGCCTCGAAGACCTTCCCCGCGAGCTGAGCTGAGCGCGGTGTTGCCCTGATCATCCAGTCCTGCCTCTGCGCCTGGATGATTATCCCGGCCTGTATCTTGAAGAACCAGAGCTGTTCGTAGCCGAACAGCGACCGCTTCTCCGAAAGGGAGTCAAAGGACATGACCGAGCCGTCGGGCCCGACAAAGATACGGCACCCACGGGCATGCAGAGCGAGGGGACGCCGTAGGCTGGACGACCTCAGGCCCTGGGCCTTGGCTGGCAGCGACTCCGCTGTGGCGACCACGGGTCGAATCAGCCAAACTGACAGATATGACGGGGGAGATTTACTGAATTTGAGCTGGAGGAGTCGTTCAGTTAACCTTCGAAGCCCGCTTCCATCGGCTCCCCGTGGGGGTGTCTTCCACTAGTATCCCGGAGGCCAGGAGCTCCCTCCTCAGCCTGTCGGCGGCCGCGAAGTCCTTGCGAGACCTCGCCTCATCACGTCTCGCGATCAAATCGGCCAGGTGCGGTGATAGTTTATCTTCGCCAAAGTCCATTATCCCCAGCACCGAGTTCACGCGCTCGAGCGCCATCAGGGCTCTCGAAGCTTCCTTGCCGCCCACCGCGTTCAAATCTATCTTCCCGTTCATCTTCTTGACGAATGTGAAGATCGCGGAGAACGCCCTCGGGGTGTTCAGGTCGTCGTCCATTGCCTCTTCGAAGTCACGCAGAAGTTCGTCGGACGCCGACGAAAAGCCTCCGTCTGATTGTGGAACCGCCTTGAGTCTCGCAATGAATTCCTGCAGCCGGGACCGCTGGGATCGGGCCTGGTCGAGGGCGTTGTCCGTGAGGTCCATCAGGTCTCTGTACCTCGAGTTGATAAGGAATGTTCGGATGGTCATCGGTTCCCATCCGGCCTTGACCATGTCGCGTAGATTGACCGCGTTCCCCAGGGATTTGTGCATCTCTTCCCCGCCAATGTTCAAGAACTCCGAGTGTAGCCAGTAGTTGACGAACTTCTTACCCGTTGCCGCCTCGGACTGGGCTATCTCGTTCTCGTGATGCGGGAATTTCAGGTCCATGCCTCCTGTGTGGATGTCGAACGACTCCCCCAGATACTTCATCGACATCGCCGAGCATTCGACGTGCCAACCCGGCCGGCCCTTGCCAAGCTCACTCTCCCAGAAGACATCCCCGTCCTCCGGGTCCCAGGCCTTCCACAACGCGAAGTCTGTAGCCGCCTTCTTCTCTTCATAGTGGTCTCTGGAAACACGCCCTGCTTCCTTGCCCGTCCCGAGTTTCACCCCTGACAGGGCTCCGTAGTTCTTGAACTTGGACACATCAAAATAGACCGACCCATCCTGGGCCTTGTAGGCGTACCCGTTGGCAATAAGGACCTTCACAAGTTTCACTATGTCGTCAAGGTTCTCCGTCGCGTGAGGGTACTGCTCTGCGCGCTCAATCCCGAGGGTAGTGAGGTCTTCCATGAACGCTCGCTCGTAGAATGTCGCGAGTTCCGACCTTGGTTTCCCGAACAGCTTGATTCCTTTGATTATCCTATCTTCCACGTCTGTGATGTTCATCACCTGGACGACCTTGTACCCCTTGAACTTCAGATACCTCCGCAGGATGTCGTAGAACACGAACGTCCGGAAGTTGCCGATGTGCGCGTAGTTCCAGACAGTCGGCCCGCAGGTGTACATCCTGACCTCCCCCTTCTTTATCGGCTCAAAGGCCTGGACCTTCCTCCCAAGGCTGTTGTAGAGCTTCAACATGGCGCGGTCTGCACGTTGGTCGTAGAAATTGAAATAAAAAGGAGCGGGAGAGTAGGATCTACTTCAGCTTGCCAATCCTGAAGATCTGCTTGCCGCAAGAGGCGCACGTCCCCTTGATAGCCGGCCTGCCGTTCTTCAGTTTGATTTGCTTGGGATTCTTTATCTCCCGATTCTTCTTCTTCTCGTAGACGCAGTATCCTGTTACCACTGCGAGTTGCCTCGCCCCCGATTCGCCCGATTTGCTATATAAACCCTCGTAACGGGGCTCAAATTGGGGTTTTTTCGCGTCATATACTGATTTGAGGGCGATTGGGGAGCCCAGCGCCTACGACGCGTGGTGAAGGCTCTCCCGATTCTTCAGGAATAGGCGGGAAACGGTCGCCTCTACCGTGTGCCAAAGCCTTATTGGCGAATTGAGGAGTGGCCCACACAAGAGGCCGGCTTTGGGCCAAGCGGTGACCTCGCCGATTTCTTTCGAAAAGGCTCTATTCTGGTCGCGCGGTTCCCAGAACGCCAGAAACCAAACGAACCGGGTGCTCGACGGCGATTGGATTATAGACAGACCCAACGGGGCCGTTGACGCGGCTTGCCAACCTCCCCACAGAACTCCAAGGCGCTCTGGTCCCTGATCCTCGCCAGGATCGTCTACGCCGCGAACTGGTTCAACTTTGGGGCGATATTCTATCTGCTGAGCACCGACGTCGGAGCCGGGGTCTCCGCGCTGGGGAACGTGACGGCAGTGTTCTACCTCGGCCTCGGCCTGCTGCAAGTCCCGGGGGGGTTGCTCGCCGCGAAGTACGGCCCCAAGAGGGTCGTCGTCGCAGGGATATTCCTGACTTCTCTCGCCGTCCTGGGGACAGCGGCGGCTTCGACGATCCCCGAGCTCGAGGCGCTGAGGTTCATCGCCGGGACTGGCATGGCGTTCGTCTTTGCTCCGGGGCTCGTGATCGTCACCCGGCTGCTCCGCGGGGGGAAGTCTGGGATGGGGGTAGGTCTGTTCAACTCGGCCTTCGAGATCGGGGGGATCCTCGCGATATTTGGATGGGTGGTCATCGCCACGGCGACGGGATGGAGGCCGAGCCTCGTCCTAAGCGGGTGCGTCTACCTCGTCACGGGATTCCTGGTGATGGCGTTCGTCCCTCGGGACGATGCGGGCGAAGGGTTCGTGATTCAGAAGAAATCCCTCTACGCGATCCTCCTCGACAGGCAGATCGTGCTCCTGGGGCTCGGGGTCCTTGGGTTCTCCATAGGCAACACCCTGATCTCGGGGTTCATGGTGTACTATCTTGAGACGAGCCTGTCCATCGCGCCGGCGACCGCGGGAGCGGTCACGTCCCTCGTCACCGTGGTACCCATCTTCACTTCGATATGGGGGGGCAGGCTCTATGACACGGCCTCGAAGCACAGGCTGCTGATGGTCGCATCGATGCTCGGGAGCGCCGCTTCGTTGGCCGTCGTGGGCATGGGTTCTCTGTACGCCGCGGCCGCCGCGGCCGTGCTGGCCGGGGTCGTTGCGGGGATCGGGTTCACCTTCGCCTTCGCCGGTGCAAGGGACTTCAACAGGGCAGGGAAAGAGTACGAAAGCCTCGCCATTGCCTGGGTCAACAGCATCCAGCTCACCGGGGAGTTCTTCCCGCCCCTCTTCTTCTCGTTCGTGGCCGGGTGGCTGGGATACTCACAGGCGTGGCTCTGGAGCGGGGCGCTGACCCTGGCTTTCATCCCGTTCGTGGTCTTGATGGTCGAGAACTGGCGGCGCTAGAGGGGGGTCGCGATTATTTCGTCCCCTTTCTTTACGTTGACCTCGAGTCCCGCCAGTCCTATCTCCTTGATCTCAGGGACCGGGATGCCGAGCTCCTCGATCTTGGAACGGTGCCGCGTTATGGCTTGCATCCAGGCTTCGGACCTGTCTTCCACCTTCGGCACCCCCAGGCCGGACTTCGCCGCCAGCTCCTCCAGCTTCTGGTCGTACTCGAAGAAGTCGTCTGGGAGCTTCCAGAAGTCGTTCATGGGCTTGAAGAGCAGCGGGGAGAGGTAGATGAAGCCGTGCTTGAGCTGGCGCGATATCATCGCCTTTTCGTCTTTTGACATCCGCTCCGCCAGTCGCTCCAGCATCGCCAGGGTGCCGGTCAGGTGGCGGGACTCGTCCCTCGTGATGTTCCTGAAGGCGGTGGCGTAGACCTTGTTGGTCGAGCGCTCCCCCACCTCCCTGAATATCAGCTGGGCCCCGATCTCGGCGAAAAAGAAGGAAGAGAATATCAGCTCTAGGGGATACTTCCCCCAGGCCTGGTTGAACGCGCTCCAGTAGCGCGCCCCGTTGTCGTATAGCGCCATGATGTTCCTGTGCGCCTTCTCCTCGAGGGTAGACTTGGGCTTGAACCTGTAGGGGAAGTTCGGGCAGACCCGCGAGCAGGCCCTCCTGCAGACCTCGTCGTGCCTGCATTCGTCGAAGGCCACGGCGGAAAGGAACTTCTTTGTCGGGTCCTCGAAGTTGTGCGTGGCCGCCTGGACCGCCGCCGCTCCGAAGGCGCCGATGCCCGACTTCTCGAAGAGGGCGAGCTTCGATAGCCAGTAAGCCTGGGCCACCCCTTCGTCTGAAGAGAAGTTTTTCGCGTCGCACTCGTCCCAGGGGAGGTCGACGGGGCTCCAGTTCTGCGGGAACCAGAGCTCGTAGGTCCGAAGCAACGTCTCCGACACAACGTCCCAGTTCCCCGGGAAGACGTTGCCGGCATCGCCTTCTCCCAATCAGGACACCGGTTCGCCTACGCGCCTCATACCTCTAATAAAGCACTCGCAGTTAGACTAGGCTGACTTCACAATTACCGCGCCCTTCATGAAGGAGTGGTACTTGCAGTGGAACGAGTACGTCCCTGGCGTGGCGAAGGTGTAGGTCCAGCTGTGGCCGGCGAGTATGTCTCCCGAATTGAAGCTGCCGTCGTCCGCAGTGACCGTGTGGGTGGCCGAGTCCTGGTTGACGAACGTCACGGTGTTGTTGACTCCGATGACCACCGTGAAGTCCGAGGGGGAGTAGTTCAGCCCCTGGGCCGCTGTCCCTGACGGGATTGTGACCGTGGCTCCTCCTTTGACGACGATGGTGGCCCGCATCGTGTTGGGGTGGATCGAACAGTAGTAGTGGTATACCCCCGAGGAGTTCAGGGTCACCTCGAACGTGTCCCCGTGCGAAAGGATCGGGGAGCTGGCGACGGCGGCCGAGGTGGAGCAGATCACGCCTCCGCCCACGGGGCAGATCACCACCGTGTGCGGGATGGTGTCCTCGTTTGTCCATTGGATCGTGTTGTTGGTGCCTATCACGACGGTAATGTTCACCGGGTCGAAGTTGTTTATTGCGGCGTTCGCAGGCATCACGACTGAGGACACCCCGGCTGCAACGGTTACCGAAGGTGCAGCGAGCTGGGGCTGCAGCCTGAATATGAACTCCCCCGCCAGTGCCGCACCAAGGACCAGTCCCACCAGCCCCAGGCTCAGGATGAGGCCCCGCGGCGCGCCTGTTCTCTCTTCTGTCTCCACTATTTCACCCGAGGGATGCCAGCATGGCTATCAGGAGAGCGGACAGGAACATTATCGGGATGAGGGCGAAGAGGCGGACGGACCCAGGCTCGTCCTTCAGCTGCATGTAGAACAGGACCACGGCGACCGCCTGGCTCGTGGCGAGTATCGACACGACCGTCGCCTTGGTCGAGTACGCCGGGACTTCGTAGAACGCGATTACCTCCGTGAGGACGGCCACGACCATGTATGCCCAGACCCCCAATGCTACTATTGTTCTCAATTCTCTCGCCTATAGTAGGTAGAAGAGCGGGAACACGAAGCACCACACGATGTCGACGAACGCCCAGTAGAGCGCGAAGTTCTCGATGGCTTCGTGGGAGCCCTTGGTGTAGTGCCCCCTCGTGGTTTTCTTCATCAGGTAGAGCATCATTATGAGCCCGGCGGTGACGTGGGCTCCGTGCAGACCCACTATGACGTAATACGCGCTGGCGGCCAGAGAAGTGACAGGATTGGCACTCCCGAGGACGAAGCCTGTGCTCCCCAGGTTCGTCCATTCGGCCACCTTGACGCCCATGAATATCGAGCCCAGGACGAATGTCACCGCGAGCCAGGTGAGCAGCTTCCTCTGGTCCCCCTGCCTGATCGCCTGCATGGCGAGGAACATGGTCAGGCCGCTGGTGACGAGGACCAGGGTGTTGAAAGTCCCCAGAGGTATCTCGTGGACGCTCCCGGTGATGGGCCAGGACGAGGTCGCGGCGCGGATGAATATGTAGGCACCGAGGAAGCTACCGAACAGCACCACCTCCGAAGAAATGAAGACCCACATTCCGAGCTTGAGCTTTGGTACCGCAGAGAAAGGCCACCTGTCTCCCTCCTCCTCTGGAGGGACGACGAACTTGTCGTGGAGGTCGTCCTTCCCCCACCCCCAGAATGCGTAGAACGCGATCAGGGCCCCCACGACCATGAGCGCCACTCCCCCCGCGGCGGGGTAGAATGCGGCGCCTGCCAGGAAGACGAGCGCCCCCATGGACAGCTCCAGCGGTCGGGAGCTCAGGTGCCCCGAGTGACCCTCTGGGGTGTACGATGCGGCCGAAGCATGCGGGTCAGACGCTGTGGCCAGCTGCCCGATCCACCCTCCGGTCGGCGGGGTGGCATCCGAGCCGAGCGCCGGTGACATCCCCTCTGCCTGCGAAGTCCATTCCAGGTCGGGGGATCCCCACGGGTTCGCCGGTGCGAGGGGCCCCCTGAACCACGTGTTGATCACGTTGTATGCGAGCAGGATCTGCGCCAGGGCGAAGACGAAAGCGCCTACGGATGCGAGCCCGTTCAAGATCCCCCAGTCCCCCACGTTCGGGTAGGTGAATATGCGCCGGGGCATGTCATAGAGGAGGTTCATCGGGAAGTAGAGGACGTTGAAACCAATGAAGGAGATCGCGAAGTGTATCTTTCCGAGCTTCTCGTTGTACATCTTGCCCGTCATCCTGGGAAGCCAGTAGTAGATTCCCGCGATAATCCCGAAGATCGCAGCCCCCACCATCACGTAATGGAAGTGGGACACGACGAAGTACGACCCCCTGAAGACCCTGTCGAGGACAGGGGAAGACAGGAAGACGCCCGTGATCCCCCCGATGATGAAGAGTATCACCGCTCCAAGTGCGAAGAGCATGGGGGTCGCGAACTTCACCCTCCCCCTAATCAGTGACTCTACGAACGAGAGGGTGATCACGTCGAATGGGATCGAGATGGCGATGGTGGCAATGCTGAACGCCCCCTGTAGGGAGACGGGGATGCCGGTGAGGAACATGTGGTGCATCCATACCCCGAAGCTTAGCGGGAGGACTATCAGGCCCGTCGCGATCAGGATGGCGTTCTTGGCGGCGAGGGGCCTGCCGGTGAACTGCGGGAGGACGTTGGCCACGACGCCGAATGCAGGCAGGAGGACGATGTACACCTCGGGGTGCCCGAAGAACCAGAAAAGGTTGTCCCAAAGGATCGAAGGCTGTATACCCGGGGTCGTGAAGAAGGTAGTCCCTAGTATCCTGTCGGTAGAGGCGAGCGCGAAGGCGGCTATCAGGGTGGGGAAGGCGAATAGCATCGCTATGATGGTGAATAGCATGAACCAGGTGAACATAGGCAGCTTGGAGAGGGACATCCCGGGCGCCCGGAGCCATATGATGGAGACGAGGAAGTTCACGCTACCAAGCGTTATGGATGCGGCGAGGAGGACCATTCCGAGGAAGGCAAGCGTCGTCCCGCTCCCGGAAGTGAGCACCGCCAGGGGCTGATAGGTCGTCCAGCCGGCGCTTGCCGTCCCTCCTGGTACGAAGAAGCTCAACACGGCCAGGACGCCCCCCGAGAGATAGAGCCAGTAGCTCATGGCGTTGAGCCGCGGGAAAGCCAGGTCCTTCGCCCCTATCTGCAGCGGCACGAAGTAGTTGGCGAGCCCTATGGCTATGGGGGAGAGGAACCAGAAGATCATGATCAGGCCGTGCATCGTCACAGCTTGATCGTAGTAGAATGCGTTGAGGAAGTTGTTGTTAGGGACCGAGAGCTGGACCCTCATCATGAGGGCGAGTATCGCGCCGACTATGCCGAAATAGCAGGAGGTGAAAAAGTAGAGCACCCCGACGTCCTTGTGGTTGGTGGTGAAGAGCCACCGCTTCAGCCACTCGTTCATCAGGCCCCTGTGCCTCCCACCCAGGCGTTCCAGGTCGCCTGGCTCACCACCGTGAGGTTGGCCCACATGGTCGCGTGCCCTATTCCGCAGAGCTCGAAGCAACGGATAGCGTCGACGTAGGTGCAGGCGGTCACCCCTGAGTTGCAGTGCACCGCTGCGACGTCAGGGGAAGCGGTGATCTGGACCGTCGGGACAGAGAACCACATTTGGTTGACCCTGCCGGGGATGGCGTCCTCCTTCTCGGCGAGCATTGTTATCCCCATCGAATGGAAGACGTCCTTGGATGTGAGGTTCAACACCACATCCCACCCGGCAGGGACGGTGAGGTTCCCCGACCCTCCGGAATAGAGGCCGCTGTAATAGGACTGGGCGCACGACATGCCCGACTTCGGGTAGGTGTAGTTCCACCCCCACTGGAAGGCCTGCACGCAGACCTGGACGCATGGATGTTGGGTCTGGGCCATGCAGGTCGCGGTGGTGGGAATCTCGATGTTGCCGAAGCTCGAAAATGTCTGATACTCTGCAGTCGTGAGTATCGAGATGCTGATCAGGACGGTGATCAGGACGATCTTCCACCCTTCGGTCTTGTGGGTCGGCATCGGTGTCTTCTGGCCTCTGTCCCGGTAGCGGACCATGAAGACGACAAGCATGGTGATGACGACGATCGCCGCCCCTATCCCGAAGAAGAGATACCAGTTCAGCAGAGAATCGAACGTACCGGCAGTAGGGGGGACCGCAAGAATGCCCGAATACATTAGGTCGTGCGGTTGATTCCTGCACTAATATCGGTTATAAGCTTTGAAAAACGGACATGGCTTTCAGAACATTTTGCGGGTATCCGCAAGGTTCCGAATATAGTCCTTAATTATTGTCCCCAATCAGGGCGGCTTGCGGTGGGGTGGCGGAGCGGTTACGCGTACGCCTGCAGTGATGCGAGTCAGCGAGCGTATTAACAGGGGTTCGAATCCCCTCCCCACCTCGGATATCAATGCCCTCGATCTCAGATGATCAGGGCGTAGAGCACTATTGCGGATATGAACACGATGGATATCGTGTTGACGACCTTGATCAAAGAGTTGATGGCTGGCCCCGCCGTGTCCTTGAACGGGTCCCCGACCGTGTCCCCCATGACGGCCGCCTTGTGGGCGTCTGACCCCTTCCCTCCCAGCTGTCCGGTCTCGATGTACTTCTTCGCGTTGTCCCAGGCGGCCCCGCCGTTGGTCATGGTGTAAGCCAGGAAGACCCCGGAGACTACGGTTCCGATGAGAAGACCCCCGAGAGCGAGCGGGCCCAGCACGAAGCCTACGACTAGCGGGGTGACAACCGCAAGCGCCCCGGGCTTGATGAGCTCCTTGATGGCCGTATTGGTGCTGATGCTGACGCACTTTGCGTAGTCCGGCTTGGCTGTCCCCTCCATGATACCAGGTATCTCCTTGAACTGCCGCCTCACTTCGTTGACGATGGTGTAGGCCGCCCGTCCCACCGCCTTGATGAGGAAGCTCGAGAAGTAGAACGGCATCAGACCCCCGATGAGGAGGCCGATGATGACGTAGGGGTCGGAGAGGGTGAACTGGAGCTCACCCCCGACCATATGGGAAGAATACTTGCTTACGACGGAGGCGCTGGCTCCGAGGATGATCTTGCTGGCCTCGTTCTGGAAGGCTTCGAAAATCGCGACGGCGGCGAGCGCGGCTGAAGTCACAGCGAAGGCCTTGGTCGTCGCCTTGGTGGTGTTCCCCAGAGCATCGAGCTCGTCGGTCACGTCCCTGACGCTGCTCTCCAGACCTGCCATCTCAACGATGCCGCCGGCGTTGTCGGTTATCGGGCCGAAGGAGTCGATGGACATGATTATCCCGGTGAGAGAGAGCATCGACATTGTAGCCACCGCTGTGCTGTATATCCCGGTCAGCACAACCCCTCCCGATCCGTAGTACCCGAGCGAGTAGGACGCGATTATGGCGACGACTAGGACCACAGCCGACGGGGCGGTGCTAGTGAGCCCGTTGGAGAAACCAGAAAGGAAGTTGGTGGCCGCCCCCGTCTGGCTCGAGATCGCGATCTCCTTGACGGGCTTGTAGAGATATGAGGTGAAGTAGTTGGCGACGTTCTCGATGACGACTACCACGATTATCCCGACGATGGCGCTGGCGAATAGATAGTACCCGAGGGTAGAACCGCCGAAGAGGAGCTGGCCGAACACCAGGTCCAGAATCACCGTCACGAAGGCTGCAATGACGAGTGTGATGTTCAGGGCCCTGAGCGGGTTGGACCTTATCGACTTCCTGACGTAGAAGCTCCCCACTATCGCCCCCGCTGCCCCGGCGGCCCCGAGGAGAAGTGGATAGACGAGGAGCCCGGTTGCCACCCCAGAGGGAATGAGCACGCCGAGAATCATCACTGCTATCGATGTCACTACGTAGGACTCGTAGACGTCGGCACCCATGCCGGCGCAGTCCCCTACGTTGTCCCCGACGTTGTCGGCTATGACGGCCGGGTTTCTCGGGTCGTCCTCGGGGATGCCCGCCTCCACCTTACCAACCAGGTCGGCGCCCACGTCGGCTGCCTTGGTGTAGATCCCCCCGGAGACCCTCATGAACATCGCGATCAGCGAGGCGCCGAATCCCAGGCCAGCCAAGGTCGCCGGCGAGGAGGCTATGGTGCCGGAGAATATGAGGTAGAAGGTTGAAAGGCCGAGAAGGTCCAAGCCTATCACGGTCATCCCCATCACTCCCCCACCCCTGAACGCCATGGTCAGGGCGCTTCCGAGACCGGACTTCGCGGCCTCGGCTGTCCTGGAGCTCGTTCGTACGGTCACAGCCATCCCGACGTAGCCCGCGACTGCAGACAACAGGGCCCCGAGCCCAAACCCGGCGGCTGTCGCGCCCCCGGTGCTGTTGGGGTAATCGATCAGGCCGAAGATCAGGATGATGATGATAATCGCCACGGGGGCTATGATCCGGTACTCCCTGTTGAGGAACGCCGCTGCCCCCTCCCTGACGGCATCGGAGATTTCCACCATCTTCGCCGAACCCCGGTTCTGACGTCTGATGTATGACCACAGAACTGCTGCATACAGGAGGGAGATTACTGCGAGGCCGAGGGCAACGTAGCCGTAGTCAAGGGCCAAGCGCGAACAGCCGCCTCGGAATTGGGCTTATTAGGATTCTCCCGGAAGGTGCTCTAGTTCGGACTTTTCTTCCTCCGCGTCATGGCGTAGCTTGCGATGAAGGGGAGGACCATCGTCACTTCGGCGTAGAGGCTCGCCTGCTTCGCCTTCTCCTTCACCTTCCCCCACGAAACCGCCTCCCTGATCTGGGCGCCGCTGAGAGAGCCGTCAAACTCGGAAGCCGTCGTGACGTAGCAGGCCCAGTCAAGCCCTCCCTTGAATAGATTCCACCAGATTACGTGATGCTTGGATATCCCTCCTCCCAGAACCAGTGCCCCTGTCTCCTTGGACTCCGCCGTGATGTCGGATAGACGCTTCTCGTCCCCAATGAGGTCGAGCTTGAAGTCCCTATGGCTCTCCGAGAAGAGCCAGAGTTGGCTCCCCACCGCTCCGTCGGTCAGCCCCGGGACGAAGACGGGGACCCCCTTCTTCTGAGCCCAATATAGGAGGGAGCTCTTCGACCCGAGGTCGCGGCCGATTTCGGCGCAGAGCTCCTCGGAGGTCACCGACCGTACGCCCCCTTCGTAAAGCCTGGACAGGATCGACTGCATCCTCTTCTCGATCAGGGGCCCGTAGCTCTGCAGCGGGACGAGGACGTTGCCCAGCCGATGGTACCCTGACCGTTTGAGCCTGACGTCGTCCATGGCGAAGTCTCCCTCGTAGTAGTCGGCGAGGGTCCTTGAGATGTCGTGGTCCAGCGTCCCGCAGGTAGTCACAACGACGTCGACCATCCCCTCGCGGACCAGGTCGACCAGTATCCCCCGCGCCCCAGTCGCCATGATCGCCGCGGGAAAGGAGAGGAACTTCGTGCAGCTTTCCCGGTCGCACATCGCCGTGAAGGTCTCGGAGACGTCAAAGAGGCTCTTGGCCATGAATCCGCCCCCTCTCCCCATCCCGTCCATGAGCGAAGCCAAGTCTTCCGAGGGGGAGGCATGAAAGTCCCGGACCTTGCGGAGGCCTGGGATGGCTCTCATGAGAAGCCCCCACGCGCCCTCCTTGAGCTTTTAACCATTCGGGGATACTTTCGGACGACCGGTCCCTCTCCCAGGCAAAGCCTACTCATGAGACGACGCGTTGATGCCGCCATGCAGACGCCCCGGTCCCGCCTGGCATAATGCGCCGAGTCCCGCCGACGAATCCGTGCAAGCTACTGACCTTGGGCCGTCTTGCCCGGAATGTTCGAGCCCCCTAGTGGACGCGGGGGACGAGCTTGCTTGCCCTAGATGCGGACTTGTCAAGGAGAAGGAAACGCCAATGGCCGGCCCTTCGTATCCCGGTTTCCCCATCGGGTCGAAGAAGGAGCCGCTGGGAAGCTACATGGGCACAAAAAGGATCACCCAGAGGGAAAGAGCTTCCCGAGGACTTTCGGGGTCGAACTCCAAGTACGAGTATCTCAAGACGCTCTCGGATTTCGCCGGGAAGGAAGAGGGAGCCGAGGAAACATGTGAGAAGATGGTGGAACGGGTGGGGGAGAAGCTCTTCCTCCCCAGGGTGGTGATCGACGAGGCGGGGTCCATCGCCAGGAGTCTCCTGACGACCCGGCGCCGCGGACGAAGGATCACAATCGCAGCGGTATCAGCCTACTCCCTCATCAGCGCCTGCAAATTGGAGGGGGTAAGCTCGGTCAGCGTCAGAGAAATCGTCGGTGCTCACGTGTCCATGGGACGGAGGGTGAGCTCCTCCTCGATAATCCAGCTGGGGCTCGAGTCCCCCGTCAAGACTTTCGCCCGAAGCCCTGAGGAGTACCTGTCACGTGTATTTGCCCGCCTTTCCTTGATCCCCGAGTTTTCGAAGAGGCTGCGTTCCGAACGGGCGTCGCAGACGGCGTTTCTCAGTTCGCTTCGGGATGCCGCCGTCAAGATTCTCAGGAGCACTGATTCAATCGAAATGACAGGCAAGAGGCCTTGCGCTCTCGCAGCCTCGGCTGTCTACTCGGCGGAGTTGGCTCTATCACGGTGCGAATCGAGGAGGAAGAGGCTGACACAGAGAGAGCTGGCGGAGTGCGGAGACACGGCAGAATACACGATAAGAGAGCAGTGCGCCAGTATATTTGCGCCGGCCGTGGAGAAGTTGGTCATTCGAATGCTGCAGACCCCGCTTCCTGCACTGCCACGCTGAAGGTCCCTCCCGGGCCGAGGATTCCTCCCTGGGTCAGGGAGACGTCGAATTGTACCACGCACTGGCCTGAATAGGCAAAGTCGTAGGTCAGCCCGAAGGTGAAGTTGTCGCGGGAAGCTTCCCCGGCAGGAATCTGAGAAGCCGCTTGCATGAGCGGAGCCACCTCCGAGGACGTGCAGTTGGCTGCGTTCTCGGATGCGATCTCCTCTGAGATGTATCTCACGCCTTGGAGGCAGTCTGCCGCTTCGGCCCATAGCCTGACTGGGAGATGGACGATGTGGGATTCGTTCTTCGCATACGAGACCCCGGCCCCCGGGTCAGATCCGAAGGCTTCAGTCTTCAGGGCCAGGTCGAGGCCCCCCTGGGAGAAGCCGTTGTAAGGGGCGAGCATGGTGAGGTTGTCCTGAGGCGGTCCGGCCCCTGCCACCTGTACCCATTCATCGACCGTAATGCCACCATCTTTCTGGGAGGCGGAAGTCCCGTTGACCCAACTGGACACCTGCGCCACTGCGTCTCTGCAGTCAAAGGTCCTAGAAGCAAGGAAGGATTGGACGCCCATGAGGATGTCGGCTGCCCCGGCTCCCGTAAGCGCGACCGCAGAATCGACGAAGGCGTTCTCGACATCAGATTGGAAGTACGATTTCTCCCTGCTCTGCGAAGCGAAGTACACGGCGAAATTCGACAATAGTATGATCGAGAAGATCACCGCGGACGCAGAAGTTGCGCCTATCCCTGACCTTCTGACCATGCCTCCAGGACCACCCTTGTCTGAATCAGTTCGAGCGTGAGGTTGGCCGCGGCGTGCCCCTGGGGAGGCGCTGCTGGGCATGCATGGCCGCCGATGGCTGCGCCATAGACGACCGAAGCGTTCGAGGACGATTCGAGGAAGGAGCATATGGCCGAGGGCGTGGAGGAGGCTATCCACATGATGCCTCGGCTTTGAAGCAGGCCTAGGAGGTCGTCCCTGAGATGGCTCTGCGTCTCGAGAGAGGCCGCGGCAGAATCTCCCGCCGTGGGGTTCCAGGCCACGATCCCCGTTATGGCAGAGGCTCCTATCAGTGCTGCCAAGCCTAGGTCCAGGAATCTCATTTGGGGAGCAGCTCGGGCATGAGCATGGCAAGGGCGATGAGCGAAAGTGCGATTATCACGAAGTACAGGATTCCGACGTCGATATAGGTTTCGACCTCAGCCAATGGGGGTCACCTGAACTTGGGCCCCGTCGAGCCAGGCGCGATAGGTCGCGGAAGGAACCAGGGTTACGTTTGGGAGGCGCCACCGGCTGGGAAAGACAATTGTGCCACTCCCGTAGGCTGCAGACACCTGCGTGCCTCCGAGCTTGATTGGGTCCCCTCCCGGCCACGATTCACAGGCCATCACGATCGTCACACCGGGGCGCAGGGCATCCAGGGCCGCCCGTACCCCGTCTGCACATCTCCAATCTGCGCCCTCGCGGGAGTCCCCGGCTACGCCCATGAGTTGCGGGGTCATGATACCGACCAAGACGGCCGAGGCAATGAGATAGATGCCCCACGAATTTGTCGCACCCACTGAGGCGGCAGGCATGTCAGCTCACCGAGAGGTTTAGCCCTTTGCCCAGGGCCTCGAATGTAAGGTCGTGGACGCCCGAAGGGACGTCGAGCACGAAGTCGCAGGAGGATGGGATGCTCCCAGCGAGACCCTTCGACCCGACGCTGACGACCAAGGAGTCCCCGCTGCACCCGATGGTCGTCCCCTGCATCGAAAGGCTTGCCGTGGCGCTTCCGTTTTCAGCGGCCTGCGAAGCTAGGTTCGAAACTGCAGCGTAGGTAGCTCGGAGCTGGAGGTCCGACTCGAACGACGTGAACGAGCCGTAGACAACGACGGAGCCCGACACGAACAGTGCAGAGACGAGGACAACGAGGCTGTACTCGACAATCTCAGCCATGACCGAATTACTGTCGTTCGCGATTTAAGGGCCCACCTTGGTCGTTTTATTCCGCCGGGCCATATTGTCAGGTGGCGCGTTGAAAGTAGGACTGGAGTCAATGTTGCTCCGGCTGGCGGCGAGAAAACCTCGCGTCCCGGAACCTCCCCCATTGCTGATCGAGCTGTTCCCGAAGCAGGCCGGAAGAGGGGACGCGGGATATGAGCGGTATCCTTTTTCCTACCGGGTTGAGGTCCACAGCTCGGTCCCCTACTACGAGGCATGCTGTACCTTGCCCACGGACACCGTGATGGCCCTGAGAGAGGCGGTCGACGAAGTGTCCCGAGGGCTGGACCCCGGCGAGGTCGAACCCCTCACCTTCCAGAGGCTCATCGAAGTCCTTTCTCGGCATTCCGCCGAAAGCCTTGCCTCCAGGGGGATAAGGAACAGGATAAGGGAGCTGTCCGAGCTGGCTGCCTACGAAGCCGTTGGCCTTTCGAGGGTCCTCGCCCTGGCCAAGGACGAGCGCGTCACGGAGTTCTTTGTCGACTCGGAACTCACACCGCTCTACCTGGACCACGCCGGGGCAGGTCGCTGCGAGTCGGGCATAACCCTCACAGAAAGAGAGAGGGCAGCGCTAGAAACCCACCTGGACACTTTCAGCGGGTACACGCTTGATTTCAAGACCCCCTCGCTCAAGAACGACATGGTCGTGGCCGGGGCCATCCTGAGGGTGTCCCTCGACCTGGAGCCCGTCTCGGTGAACCGCTTCGCCCTCGACGTGAGGAGGCTGAACGTGTCCTCCCTCCCCCTGGGTCAATTAATCAAGCTGGGCGTGCTCTCTCTCGAGGCGGCTGTGGTCCTCATCGGTTGGCTGGAGGTGGGCGGGAACGTCACCATCGTGGGGGAGACGGGGACGGGGAAGACGACTCTGCTTAACGCCCTAGACGAACAGGTCGAGCGGAGGCTGCGCCGCCTCTACATAGAGGACGCGGTCGAGACTCGGGACATGCTGGGCCTAGGGTTCCACCAGATGAAGGTGAAGGTAGACCCCTTCGAAAGGGGGGATGATTCTGGGAGGACAAAAGAGTCTGAAATAGTGAAGGCGCTCCACAGGTCTCCGGACATCGTCATCCTCAGCGAGATCCAATCTGAGGAGCACAGCCGCGCGTTCTTTCAGGCGCTCGCGTCGGGGGCAAGGGGGATGCAGACGTTCCACGCTTCTACGATAGAGCAGGCGGTAAGGAGGTGGACGGGTATGCATCACATCGCGGAACAGAGCCTCCTCGACCTCGGCATCATGGTTCAGATGGCGAGGCCAGACAGGCTCAGGCAGAGCAGATACGTCCAGAGGATCTGCCAAGTCAGAGATGAAGGCGGCGCGCCAAGGCTGAAGGAGATTTTTGTCCGCGGCAGGGACCTGAAGCTACGCAACGTCGCAGGGATTGGGTGGCCGCTCCCGCCTGACGGGGTGGACGCGGACAGGCTGCAGCGGAGGGCGGACCTCGCCATGGAGAAGTTGACCCACCTGGTTGGTGCGCATGTTTGAGATTCGCGTCGCTGGACCATTTTGGCGTAGGTTTCTGGAGGATCGTCGCCCTCGGGTCGGCGTGCGCATTTCTGACGGCGACCCTTGTGGGCCTTGTAGTGGGTGACTCTCTCGGGCAGGCGAGGGCTCCCACGCTGTTGGTCATCGCGACGCTCGTATTCTACATCGTCCTGTCCATGCCCCGGCGCGTCCTCGACAGGCAGCGAGTTGCCCAGGCCCGGGAATCGCTGCTAATCGCGGCTTCCGCGACAGCCTGCCTGGGAGTGACGGGGTCGAGGGCCAAGACTCTGATCCTGCTCCGTCCCCGAGACCCTACGCTGGCGGCCACCGCGTCGGACGCAGGCAGAATGGTCCTCCTCGGGTCAAGGGTGCAAAGCGCCGTCGCGAAGGCCTCGGAGAGCCTGGCTTCGTACTCCGCGGCCACCGCCCTCCTCAACATCGCAGCGATGAGCCAAAGAGACTTCGAGGGAAGGGATGAAGAGTCCCGAGGTCTGGCCAGTTCATCTGAACTCAGCAGGGAAACGAAGCTCCCCATGTTCATGACAGTGTGCTTCTTCACCCCGATAATGCTAGTCCTTTACGCGGTATTCACCCACTCCTATGACCCGACCACCTTGGCGGAGCTTGCCGCCTTCGAGTTCGTCGCCGTCGACCTGGCGTTCTACTTCAGCGCCGCCGATAGGGGACCAGGATGAACCCTGACCTAACTGCCATCCACTCCCTTGGACGCGTCCTTGAATCTGCGAGCGACGGCATGGGGATGGCCAGGTCCCTCGTCAAGGAGCTTAGGCAGGTCCGGCCCCAGGGGAGCGAGACGGCACGGCTCCTGCTGCTGGGGTACCCGCTGCGCATTTCGCTCGGTCCAATGACGGAAGGAGAATCAGAGGAGGTCTCCATGCTTGCCTCGCTTATCGTCTCTGCTCCCAGCAGCAGCTCGGCATCCATCGGGAGAAACGGGAAGGCATTCGCAGGCACGCTAGAAGGCTGGGTAAAGGCAAGGGAGAACAGCAAACTGGAACAGAAGGTGCAGAGCTTCAGGAGCGTCATCACTTCGGCCGTGCTCGGCGCTGTCACTGCGATGATGGCCTCGCTGGGGCCGGTGATTGGGAGCCTGGGACTGTTCGGCGCCTCTCATGGGAGCCAGGTATCGCTTCTGTACGGGGCGGCAGGCTTCGACGCCATCAGCTCCACCATGCTCGGGCTCTTCATGTCTGGCAGGCGTTTCTATGTCAACGTGCTGGCGTCACTTGCCGTCTACGCACTTGTGAGCTCTTTGGCGTCCCCCCTTGCCGGCGTTCCCGCGGTCAGCCTGTGGGGCGTTAAATAGCCAGATCCAGTCAATCGCCAATGCGGTTAGGTCGAAGGCTCAAGATAAGCCGGAGGGGGGCCCAGCTCATCGAAGAAGCCTTGCTGCTTTCCGTGGCATTGGTGGCCCTTTCCCTTCTGGTGGGAGGGATCGAGTCCATCCTCAACCAGAGCGCCCAGTATACATCTAACGTGTGGAACTCGATCACGAGCTCCCTCAACAGCATATTCGGGTCGCTGTTCCACTGGTGAGCCATTTGCACCCCGCGCGAGAGTTAGTCTCACGGGCAGCATGGCGACTATGGCCTCAGACAGGGATCGGCCTCGAAGACCTGAGGATAGCGGACGGAAAGTACGTCGTCGCTTCGAACGGTTCCAAGGTCCGCTGCATGGCGCTGTACCGGGTCGGCGTCCCCGACCTCTCCGAGGACCCGAGGTCCGACTACTCGGCCGCGCTTAAGACAACGCTCCAACAGCAGAGGATGCACGGGCTGTTCGAAGGGCTACGTAGGTCAGGGGTCCCTTTCATCTACCTGATGCTCATGAACGAAGCCGAAGGGCGGGAAGCGGAGAAGCCCCTGCTCGAGTTCGACCTCGTCATCGGGACGTGGGTCGACATCAAGAAAAAGGAAGACGGGACCCAGGCTATCGAGCAGAGGGCGAGCATCCTTTCCGCCACACTGAGCGTCGCCCTTCCGACCGCCACCGTGGTGAGGCTCGCAAGGAGGGATCTCTCTGAATTCGTGAAATCTGCGCTCCTTCCAGGCATGCGGACCCTCCCCCAGGCAGCCACCCCCGCCGTTGCGGGTGCCCTCTGCACCTTCGACGAGATGTCCCCCGTCACAGCCAGCCTTGCGCCGTCGCCCGAATTCTACATACCCAACGCAGAGGAATCTGGAAGCGAGGGAATCCTGCTCGGCCCGGTGAAATCAGCCGGGAGAGAGTATCACGATTTCAGGCTTCAGGTGGACGACCTGAAAAGGCACGTGAGCGTGCTAGGGATGACTGGCTCCGGGAAGTCGAACACCGCCCAGTCGATCGTGCGGCAGGTCGCAGAGCTGGGCCTCCCCACCCTTGTCCTTGACTGGCACAACGAGTATTCCTCAACGATCACCGGCGCTGGGGGGAAGGTGCTCGCGCCTGGCAAGGACGAGTTCTCCTTGAACCCCCTGGAGATGGGGCCGGGCTCTGACCCTGTGGAGCACATCGCAATGGTTTCAGATATTTTCTCCCCTCACTGCCGCGCATGACCACTAACCCAAACTCGAGCGCGGACGAGTCGGGCAGCTATTTTGGCAATCAACTGCCGGGCTTGGCCGTTATATCAGGAGCGGAGGTGAGCCTACGTTGAAAGTCGCGACCGACTCGCCCGACTGGGTCAGGTTCGAGGCAGCCGTCCCCAACAGGCAGACCCGGGAGCTGTACGTCAACGCGGCGAAGATGTTCTTCGAGCGGGCAGGCATGTCCAACGTGGCATTCGTGGAGCTGGCGCGGAGGGACCCGGAGAAGGCGGAGGACGTGGTGGCAGGTTACATCGCGAGCCTGAAGGGGAGGGCGGAGAGGGGGGAGATCTCCCAGGGGTACGTCCGGGGCAGGGTGATGCCCATCAAGCTATACTGCGTGATGAACAGGCTGAGGCTTGAGTGGGGTCTTCTCTCGAAGCTCCTGCCGAAGGGGAGGAAGTACGCCAACGACAGGGCTCCCTCCAGAGAGGAGATAGGGAGGATACTGAACCTCTGCACCCTGAGGATGAAGGTGGCGGCAGAGTTCATGGCCTCGGGCGGGATCCGCGTGGGAGCCTGGGACTACCTCTCCGTGAGGGACGTGGAGCCGGTGATGAGCGGGGAGGTGGTGGTGGCGGGGAGGGTCACCGTGTACAAAGGGGAGCCGGAGCAGTACCTGACCTTCGTCACCCCGGAGGCATACGGCGTCTTCTCGGAGTACCTGGAGTACAGGAGGTTCCACGGGGAGGCGGTCAGGGCTGACGCCCCTGTCATCAGGGACGAGTTCGCGGTCTCGAGAGGGCGGAAGGGGACGGCGTCGGTCGTGAAGAGGTTCCGCTCGGACTTCGTGGAGAGGGAGTTCTGCAGGATACTGTCGAAGTCCGGGCTCAGGACGGAGAGGAGGCGGAGGTACGACTTCCAGGCCGCCCACGGCTTTCGGAAGTGGTTCAAGACGCAGGCGGAGCAGGTGATGAAGCCGGCGAACGTGGAGATGCTGATGGGGCACTCGATAGGGATCTCCGACTCGTACTACAGGCCCACGGAGAAGGAGCTGCTCGAGGACTACCTGAAGGCGGTGCCGCTGCTTTCGATAACGGAGTTCAGGGACGTGAGCGACTG
>JACWAI010000005.1 GCA_014874415.1 Nitrososphaerales archaeon | reverse complement strand
CCGTTGAAGACGATCCCGAGCCGGGTGCCGCCTTCCTTGGGATCCTTCATCTTGCTGATCATATGCTGGAGAAAAAGGAGGGAGCCGTCATTGATGCGCGGCAGCCCCGCGCCGAAACGCCCGCCAAAGCCCTGTTCCTCGTGCTCGCAGTCGATGAAATCGGCTTCCGGCTTCCACTCCACACCGAAGGGCGGATTGGCCAGCATATAATCGAACTTTTGGCGCGGAAAGCGGTCATCGGTAAAGCTGTTCCCGTAAGCGATGTGTTCGATGTCCTGGCCCTTGATCATCATGTCCGAGCCGCAGATGGCGTAGGCCTGGGCGTTGTAGTCCTGGCCGAAGGCTTCCAGGCGGGCGTCGGGGTTGAGCTCTCGCACGTATTCCTCGGCCACGGACAGCATGCCGCCGGTCCCGCAGGCCGGGTCGTAGAGAGTCTTCACGATTCCCTTGGTAGTAAGAACATCAGCGTCCGGCATGAAGAGGAGGTTCACCATCAGGCGGATGACCTCGCGCGGAGTGAAGTGATCGCCCGCCTCCTCGTTCGATGCCTCGTTGAACTTCCGGATTAGTTCCTCGAAAATGTAACCCATCTCAATGTTCGTGACGGTATCCGGGTGCAGGTCGATGCCGCAGAACTTGGCCACGACCAGATAAAGCCTGTCGGCCTTGTCCAGCTTGGCTATGTGTTCCTCGAAGCCGAAGTGTTCGATGATCTCACGGGCGCGGGGGGAGAAGCCCTGGATATAGTTGGTCAGATTGGCGGCGATCTGGTCCGGGTCGCCCTTAAGCTTCCCGAAATTATAGCGACTGGTGTTGTAAAACGGCACGCCGGCTATACGGCAAAGGATAAGATCGATGTTCCTGACCTTGCCGCCCGCGAGCTTCTCCTGTTGCTCCAGTACCTTGTCCTTGGTAGGTTCAAGGACGCAGTCCAGTCGCCGTAGGATGGTCATGGGGAGCATGATATCCTTGTACTGGTTCGGACGATATGGTCCGCGAAGAAGGTCGGCGACCGACCAGATGAAGCTGACCTTTTCACCGAAATTATTCATGAGACCGCTCCTGTCGAGAATTCGCTGTATCGTTCAGGTCACCGGGCAGCATCAGCCTCCCGCTTCCGATCATCTTGTCACAGAAGGAATGGAACAGAACCTGGGCCATTTTTGACGGCTTGGATTGCCCGTTCTCCCACCGGTTGACGGTGGTGTAACTGACGCCAAGTTCCCGTGCCAGGCCTTCCTGGCCCAAGGCAAGCTGTCTTCGGACTTCCTTCACCAAGGCCGGATAATCGACTTCCTGCGTTATCATGCTATATACCTCACCGCCTGATGGCCCCAAAGGCTTCCATGCAAATACAATAGCAGATATTGTAGCAGATGACAAGGGCTCACTAAGCAGAAGAGACCCTACCTTTTGAGCAGGGTCTCTTCTGAAAATAATTCCGGCGGCGACTTACTCTTCCGGGGGCTTGCGCCCCGGGTACCATCAGCGCGGGAGGGCTTAACGGCCGTGTTCGGGATGGGAACGGGTGTGACCCCTCCGCCATAACCACCGGAAATCGGCAAATGTTCTTGGAGAACTTCACAAAGCGGGGAGAAGAGAACAAGGCGCGTTATAGGTCAAGCCCTCGACCTATTAGTACCGCTCGGCTTAAAACATCACTGCTCTTACACGTGCGGCCTATCTACCAGGTGGTCTGCCTGGAGTCTTACCCGGTTTTACCGGTGGGAAACCTAATCTTGAGGCAGGTTTCGCGCTTAGATGCTTTCAGCGCTTATCCTATCCGGACGTGGCTACCCAGCACTGCCACTGGCGTGACAACTGGTACACCGGAGGTCCGTCCATCCCGGTCCTCTCGTACTAGGGACAGCTCCTCTCAAGTTTCCAACGCCTGCGACGGATAGGGACCGAACTGTCTCACGACGTTCTGAACCCAGCTCACGTACCGCTTTAATGGGCGAACAGCCCAACCCTTGGGACCTACTACAGCCCCAGGATGCGATGAGCCGACATCGAGGTGCCAAACCTCCCCGTCGATGTGGACTCTTGGGGGAGATAAGCCTGTTATCCCCGGGGTAGCTTTTATCCGTTGAGCGACGGCTCTTCCATTCGATACCGCCGGATCACTAAGCCCGACTTTCGTCCCAGCTCGACCTGTGTGTCTCGCTGTCAAGCTCCCTTTTGCCTTTGCACTCGTGGCGCGATTTCCATCCGCGCCGAGGGAACCTTTGGGCGCCTCCGTTACTCTTTGGGAGGCGACCGCCCCAGTCAAACTGCCCGCCTGATACTGTCCCCAAACCAGTTTCATGGCTCAAGGTTAGAACTTCAATACAAAAAGGGTGGTATCCCAAGGGTGGCTCCACCGGAACTGGCGTCCCGGCTTCCCTGCCTCCCACCTATCCTGTACATCCTCTACCAAAGTCCAATGTCAGGTTGCAGTAAAGCTCCACGGGGTCTTTCTGTCCTGTCGCAGGTAACCAGCATCTTCACTGGTATTACAATTTCGCCGAGCCCCTCGTTGAGACAGTGCCCAAATCGTTACGCCTTTCGTGCGGGTCGGAACTTACCCGACAAGGAATTTCGCTACCTTAGGACCGTTATAGTTACGGCCGCCGTTTACTGGGGCTTCGGTTCAGACCTTCGAATTGCTCCTGAGCCCTCCCCTTAACCTTCCAGCACCGGGCAGGCGTCAGCCCCTATACATCATCTTTCGATTTGGCAGGGACCTGTGTTTTTGGTAAACAGTCGCTTGGGCCTCTTCTCTGCGACTCCCTCACGCTCCGCAATGCATTATCGCGTCACGCTAACGGAGTACCCCTTCTCCCGAAGTTACGGGGTTATTTTGCCGAGTTCCTTAACGAGGGTTCTCTCGCGCGCCTTAGGATACTCACCCCGCCTACCTGTGTCGGTTTGCGGTACGGGCACCGTTGACCTTGTTAGAGGTTTTTCTTGGCAGTGGACACGGGTTGCTTCGGTACTTGATTTCCCTCCCCATCGCCGCTCGGGCTTTTAAGAACACCGGATTTGCCTGGTGCTCACCCTACCAGCTTGGACGCGCCTTTCCAACCGCGCGCTCAACCTTATCCCCTGCGTCACCCCATCCTTTATAACGGTCGCCGGTGGTATCGGAATCTCTACCGATTTGCCATCGCCTACGCCTCTACGGCCTCGGCTTAGGGCCCGACTCACCCTGGGCGGACGAACCTTCCCCAGGAAACCTTAGGCTTACGGCGGACAGGATTCCCACCTGCCTTTTCGCTTACTCATGCCGGCATTCTCACTTCCCGCCAGTCCACGTCTCCTCACGGTAACGCTTCTACCCAACGGGAACGCTCCCCTACCATCCAGTCACCTGAATCCGCAGCTTCGGTTACGGACTTTAGCCCCGTTCATTTTCGGCGCAGGGCCACTCGACCAGTGAGCTATTACGCACTCTTTCAATGATGGCTGCTTCTAAGCCAACATCCTGGTTGTCCCGGCAACCCCACATCCTTACCCACTTAGTCCGTATCTGGGACCTTAGCTGGCGGTCCGGGCTGTTTCCCTCTTGACGACGAAGCTTAGCCCCCGCCGTCTGACTCCCGGGCTCGATCTACGGGCATTCGGAGTTTGATTGGGTTCAGTAACCTAATTAGGCCCCTAGCCCATTCAGTGCTCTACCTCCCGCACTCATCACCCAAGGCTAGCCCTAAAGCTATTTCGGGGAGAACCAGCTATCTCCGGGTTCGATTGGCATTTCACCCCTACCCACACCTCATCCGCCGCCTTTTCAACGACGGTCGGTTCGAGCCTTCACTTGATTTTACTCAAGCTTCACTCTGGACATGGGTAGCTCACCCGGTTTCGGGTCCACTCCGACAGACTAATCCGCCCTGTTAAGACTCGCTTTCGCTGCGGCTCCGCGCTTTAACGCGCTTAACCTCGCCTGCCAGATGTGACTCGCCGGCCCGTTCTACAAAAAGTACGCTGCCACGCCGGATCCCCGAAGGGATCCACAAGCGCTGCAACTGTTTGTGTGTGCGCGGTTTCAGATTCTATTTCACTCCCCTCCCGGGGTGCTTTTCACCTTTCCCTCACGGTACTTGTTCACTATCGGTCGACAGGAGTACTTAGCCTTGGGAGATGGTCCTCCCTGATTCCCACGGGATTCCTCGTGCCCCGCGGTACTTGGGATACTCCCTGCATGACGCACCGTTTTCGCGTACGGGACTCTTACCCCCTGCGGTGACGCTTTCCAACGCGCTTCCGCTAACGCTCCGCCATGACTTTGGAAGTCCCTCAACCCCGGACCCGGTTGCCCGGACCCGGTTTAGGCTCACCCCTCTTCGCTCGCCGCTACTGGGGGGGTCGATGTTTCTTTCCTTTCCTCCGGGTACTAAGATGTTTCAGTTCCCCGGGTGCCCCCCGAACACCTATTTATTCAGTGCCCGGTGACGGGGGTTTTCCCCCGCCGGGTTGCCCCATTCGGGTGCCCACGGATCAAAGCCTGCTTGCGGCTCCCCGTGGCTTTTCGCAGCTTGCCACGCCCTTCTTCGGCTCCTGTCGCCAAGGCATCCACCACGCACACTTGTTCACTTGACCTAAGTCGCGCTTTTCTTCTCTTCTACGCTCTGTGAAGTTGTCAAAGAACATTTCCCTCGAGAAAACCTACCCCCCAATCCAAGGGGATGGTCCCTCAAAACTAAACAGTGGAATATCAGTCAAGGATAACCGACCTGGAGTAATTTCTACTCCTTAGAAAGGAGGTGATCCAGCCGCACCTTCCGATACGGCTACCTTGTTACGACTTCACCCCAATCACCAGCCCCACCTTCGACGGCTGCTCCCCCTTGCGGGGTTGGCTCACCGGCTTCGGGTGTTGCCGACTTTCGTGGTGTGACGGGCGGTGTGTACAAGGCCCGGGAACGTATTCACCGCAGTATGCTGACCTGCGATTACTAGCGATTCCGACTTCATGCAGGCGGGTTGCAGCCTGCAATCCGAACTTGGACCGGCTTTTTGGGGTCCGCTCCGGGTCGCCCCTTCGCTTCCCTCTGTACCGGCCATTGTAGCACGTGTGTAGCCCAGAACATAAGGGGCATGATGATTTGACGTCATCCCCGCCTTCCTCCGTTTTGTCAACGGCAGTTCGGTTAGAGTGCCCGGCTTTACCCGCTGGCAACTAACTGTAAGGGTTGCGCTCGTTGCGGGACTTAACCCAACATCTCACGACACGAGCTGACGACAACCATGCACCACCTGTCTTCCTGCCGCAGGTTTCCCTACGG
>JACWAI010000038.1 GCA_014874415.1 Nitrososphaerales archaeon | reverse complement strand
TGTTCTAGTGCTAGAGCTTGCCACGATGGTGGTCGCGATAGCAATCGCCTTCGGAGCCACCTTCCTGACGACCTTCGACCTAAACGACATAATCTATTTCGTCTTCGCGACCGTGTTCGTGCTGTGGTTCTGGTGGGGGTACGTGATGGACAGGCTAGAGTTCCCTCCCAAGTCTCGGCGCTTCCCCTTCTGGGACGTCCTGGTCCTCGTCCTCATATCCCTTATCCCATTCGCCCTCCGGCAGAAGGAGATCTCTGGGTTCTCTGGAACCCTGGCAGCCATGCTCATTGCCTGGGGTTTTCTCATTGGCGGGGTTGTACGTGAGAACTCGGACACTCTTTCGGAGGAACGCACCAGGAAGCTCAAATTCGAGAGCTTGGGGAGATTTGTCGTCGGCCTGATTCTCGCCCTCTGCGCGGGCGTCGGTTACCTCCTCCCCGCTGGGGGGTTCATCCTTCTCTTTACAGCGGGCCTCGCAGCGGTGGTTTGGACAGCCCTTGCACGCCGCAAGAGCAAGGGGACGCCGCAAAAGGGACCAGACCAGACTCTTATTGCCGGTGAAGATTGAAGGATAATGACACTCACCTCATCGCGAACACCGTTGTCCACAACTGCAGCGTCGAAATCGGGGCCACCGCAGTCGTACTTTACAGCTGCCAAGTCGGCGACGCCCCACCTTTAAGAAGTTAAAGAGGGAGTCTAAAGTAAACGGCTCCGGAACCCGAAGTGACGAAAGAAATGGCGTCAGACCCCGTCTGCGGAATGTTCGTCGAAGCTTCCGAAAGCATCCTCCACGCGACCGTGAGGGGGACCACCTACTACTTCTGCAGCGAGACCTGCCTCAAGACGTTCACCCAGCCTGAGAGACAGCTCAAGGCCCTGAAGCGCAACATAGCCCTCGCCGTCATACTCTCCGTTCCGATACTCATCCTGGAATACATCCCCCTTCCGCCGTGGCTTCCAGTCATCGTGGACGGCTCGATCCTCCTCGTCCTCGCCACCCCGGTCCAGTTCATCTCTGGCTGGAGGTTCTACAGGGGCACCTACGACGCCATCAAGATGCGCACCTCGAACATGGACGTCCTCATCGCGGTGGGCACGTCTGCGGCGTTCTTCTACAGCGCAATCAACCTGGGGAACCCCGGCGGGTGGTACTTCGACACGGCCACGATAATAATCTCGCTCATCCTGATCGGCAAGCTGCTAGAAGAGTTCGTGCGCGGAAAGGCGAGCGACTCCGTGCGGAAGCTCCTCGCTCTGCAGCCACCGACCGCCACGCGAATCAGGGCCGACGGGACTGAGGAGGAGGTCCCCCTCCAAGAGGTCGCCGTCGACGACGTGCTACTGGTCAAGCCCGGAGAGAAGTTGCCCACCGACGGGGTCGTGGTGGAAGGACACTCCTCCGTCGACGAGAAGATGGTCACGGGCGAGAGCATACCCGTCGAGAAGGGGGCCGGGAACACGGTGATAGGCGCGACCGTCAACGGGACGGGTTCCCTGAAGATCAGGACGACTCGCGTCGGTTCAGACACCACCCTCTCCAAGATAATCAAGGTGGTCGAAGAGGCTCAGGCCAGCAAGGGGCCCATCGAGCGGCTCGCGAACAGGGTCGCAACCTATTTCGTGCCCGTGGTGATAGGGGCGGCCCTCGTGTCGTTCGGGCTGTGGACCTACATCGCAGGAGAGCCCATCAGTTTTGGTTTCACAACGGCAGTTGCAGTCCTGATAATCGCGTGCCCCTGCGCCCTCGGCCTCGCCACCCCCGCGGCCGTGGTGACTGGAGCGGGGAAGGGGGCCGAGAACGGGATCCTGATCAAGGGGGGCGAATACCTGGAGAGGATGCAGAAGATAGACACCATCGTCTTCGACAAGACGGGGACACTGACAAAGGGGAAGCCGTCGGTGACCGACGTGGTGAAGCTCTCGGGCCTGACGGAGTCCGAGGTCATCCAGATGGCCGCCGTCGCCGAGAAGCAGTCCGAGCACCCGCTGGCCTCGGCCATACTCGAGAGGGCGAAGGGCGAGTTCGGCGGGAAGGGGGTCCCGGACCCTGACTCGTTCGAGTCGATCACGGGGCAGGGGATCAAGGCCTCCTACAATGGGAGGGAGCTGGTCTTCGGGAACACGAAGATCCTGGACACGTTCAAGATCGCCCTGGACGACGAAGGCAAGCAGAAGATGAGCGCCCTGAGAAAGGACGGCAAGACGGCGATGGTCCTCGCAGTGAACGGGGAGGTCGCCGGGATAGTGGCTGCGGCGGACACCCTGAAGGATCACGTCGTCGACACGGTGAACCGGCTCAAGCTGATGAAGATAGAACCTGTGATGCTCACCGGGGACAACGGCGAGACCGCAGCTGCGATAGCCCGCCAGGCCGGGATAGAGAAGTACTTCGCAGAAGTCCTCCCTACGGGCAAGGCCGACGCGGTGAAGCGGCTCCAGAAGGAGGAGCACAGGACGGTCGCGATGGTGGGGGACGGCATCAACGACGCCCCCGCGCTCGCGCAGGCGGACGTAGGCATCGCCATGGGCTCGGGCTCGGACATAGCCGTCGAGACCGGAGGCATGATACTCATGCGGGACGACGTGAGGGACGTCGTGTCCGGGATCCAGCTCTCGAGGAAGGTCATGGGCAAGGTGAAGCAGAACCTTGGCTGGGCCTTCGGCTACAACATCGCCCTGATCCCCGTCGCTGCCGGGGTGCTGTACCTGGCGACTGGGGTCCTGCTGAACCCCATATTCGCGGCTGTCGCCATGGCCCTCTCCTCGGTGAGCGTGACCACGAACTCCCTGACTTTGCGGCGGTTCAAGCCGAAACTGTGAGTGGGAGGAATCGAGTTGTCTACCACAATCCCGAAAGGAAAGCCCCAGGAGCTCTCCTTCACCGTTCAGACCATCGACTGTATTACCTGTTCCCCGTTTTTCAGGCGCCCCCTTGCCAAGATCGACGGCGTCCTGGATGTGAAGGAGCTCCCCATGACAAACAAAATCATAGTCGTGTATGACGAAACCCGGTTGGAAAGGAGAAATCTGGCCGAGGAAGTATCCAAGATAGCGAGAAAGGCGTGGTTGGGCGGCAAGATAATTTTCGTCGGCTGAACCTGGTCCAGTCCCCTCGGACACCAGCCTAGCCAGAGTGTTTATGGGGATGCGGACTTCAAAGCGTTACAGCTTCAGATTGTCAAAAAAATTGCCCTATCCGTTCTGGCTTTGGAAAAAGGCAGGTTCTATTCCCCGTGCCAGCACTGGTGGGGTGATAACGAGAGATGGCGTCAGGTGGACAAGACGAGCAGCGAGGCTGGGTTGACAGGCTGCATGATCCGAAACTGATACTTTGGTGGAGCGTGGCCTGGGCCGTAGGAGTGATGGCCCTCGCCCCGCTTGTGAACTACGTGACACCCTTTCTCAATCCCTCTTACAACAACCAATGGACCCCTGACATCTACTGGCGATTGGTGATGTACTGGCACGGCGGGATATTCATCCCCTGGGTGACCGTACTGGCTGTCCTCGTCACGATGAAGTTCCGCCTGGACAAGTTGGTGGGGATTCCCGGACGCCTGATCAAAGAGTCAGTCTTCATCGGGGGGTTCTTCGCGGTCCCTATAGCCGGCATCGCGGGAATCTTCGACGTCTACGACCACTTCGCGCTGGGGATACCGCTGTGGACGCAGATAGGTGCCTTTCTGATAGGGGACGAGATGGCCATAGCACTTGTAGTGGGGCTGATAGCCTACCTGAGGACTAGCGGCGGCATTCGGAAGGTTGGGATGCCGTACTACACCGTCCTGACCGGGGTATCCGGGGCCCTCTTCGCCGCCTTCATGGGGCATGCCGGAGGCTGGACGAGCTGGTTCGGTCCGACCCCGCAGGTCTACTCCCAGTACATCAACTCCACCATGTACCCGGTCCTCGGTTATTACAACTCTACGGCAGTCCAGACCTTCACCTCCGACCTGGTCGGGAGCCATTCTCATCTGATGCTCGTCTCTCTGATGGCCGGGGTCGTCGCCCTGGTGGCGCTGACCTTCGGCTATGACAAGTGGTCAAGGAACTCTAGGAGGGTCGCCGACTTCGGGTTCGGGGTGATGGTCCTCTCTCAGGTCGGGGCCATCTGGATCTACCTGGTCTCCGGGATGGGCAACTACGCGATACCCACCTTCTTACAGTCAGGTCTGAACGGCGTCGCCGGGGACGATATAGTGACTGGGGTGGTCGGGCTGGGGGCTGTCTTCGTGCTGGTAGGCCTTCTGATGCACTCGAGGGCTGGAGTGACTAGAGAAGGCAAGCCTCTCTACAGGGACCCGCTCTTCCTCTCGGTGGTGGCGGCATGGATCACCATCTATCTGGTCATACCTGTAACCGGCTTCTACATCGAGTTGAACGAGGTCTTCTACCAGAACGCCGGAGCGACCTTCGACGCGGTCTTCACCAGGTTCCACCAGGACTTCGGGTTCTTCGTACTCCCCGCTCTTGTCACGTTGCTCATCGCCCTTGAGTCGTTCTCGGTGTCAAGTCGGATGAAGCGCTATCTGGGATATTTGGTGGTCCCTGGCATTGCTGTGGCTTTCGTCTTCGGCGAGGCATATGCCCTCTCTACCGCGACCATCAGCCCGGCGAGCGTCGGACAGGTGTACGCCCCGTTCTCGCTCGGGGCTATCACGCTTGATATTGCTGTACTCGGCGGTGTGTTGATAGCCGTCGGGGTCCTCGTCTCGGCGGTCTATCTCAGGACCGCATCCCCGCCTCCCGCTGAAGAGAAGAAGGAATAGGACACCGCCCCGCCGGCGACACTGTCCAATAATCTCCTTCATCATTCATGCTTCTCCTAGTTCAGCTATCAAAATGACAGGATGTGGGTATGCCACGATTCGAGATTGGAAAGTTCCTGCAAAGTTCTCGTTGCGCTTGGAAAGAAGCAGGACGATATAGCCCGCGATTGGGTGGTTTACTCATGAGCCAGACGAAACCGGCAGCGATGGAAACCACTACCACTTTGTGGACCCGAAACGCAAGCAATCTGGGCGTAGCGTTCAGGGTCGCCTTTGGCTTTGTCTGGCTGATCGACGGAGTGATGAAGTTCATCTGGCTGGCCCCTTCCGACGTAGTCAATCTCGTCCAAAACGCGGGACAAGGCCAGCCGGCATGGCTCGCACCCTGGTACAACTTCTGGGTGAGCACCATATCTTCCAACGCTTCCTTCATGCTGTACGGGGTAGGGCTCTTCGAACTCATCCTGGGGTTCACGCTGGTCTTCGGGCTGATGCGCAAGCTGTCGTACCTTTCGGGCATTCTCCTCAGCCTTCTGATTTGGGGCATAGACGAAGGATTCGGAGGGCCCTACGGACCCGGCTCCACCGACATAGGCGCTGCGATCATCTACGTGTTCGTGTACGTGGCTCTCATCGCTCTCGAGTCGACGGCGGCCTCCAACAGGCTGACTCTGGACTCGCTGATCGAACGTCGGAGCAAGGTCTGGAGAAGGATTTCGGAGTTCACGCGATGAAGTGGAGAGCTCATGCATTGGAGTGACCACGAACTCCCCGACGCTGCGAAGGTTCAGGGCGAAGCCGCGGGAAGCGCATTTTGGCACTTGACCTCCATGCGCGTTTCGGCTCGTTATCAAGCATGAGAATTGTGTCCCTGCCTTAAGTAGAGCGGGCCACCCTAACATGTTAGGTAGGTCAGATGAACAGGGCACTCATCAACGCTATCGCCGCCTTGGCAGTCATGCTTGTCGTCGCGGGCGCCGGCGTTGGAATAGGCTGGGGCATCGGTTCCACTGTGCCCAATTCAGCTGCGCCGGCCAGCCAGACGTCCTCGAATTCCTCGAGCTCGGCGGTCAGCAACACCACGTACAAGCTGACGCTGGTAGAATTCATGGATGTCGCATGGAATTCGACCACCATGCAGCCCAAGTTCTACGTGCTCGGTGACCACGGGTTGGAATCCTCGGCCAACATTTCTCTTCCTGCTCACAGGCTGATACAGCTGACGATCTTTTCCTACGACACCCCGACGGCCGACGTCTCGGCTCAATACGCCAATGTTGAAGGTACTGTTGGGGGTACCATGGTCTTCTACAACGGCACTCTCGCCACGGGCTTCGCGAACGAAACGATGGGGCAGACGATGTCGCTCGGAGAGAACGTCACGTCGGTCCCAGTCGACTCCGTCGCCCATACGTTCTCAGTCCCGCAGCTGAGCATCAACGTTCCGGTAGTCGGAGGCTCCACCGAGATAGCCTACCTCTACTTCAATCAGGGGGGCACCTACACGTGGGTATGCTGGACGCCGTGCGGTTTCGGTCCCGATAGTGCTGAAGGCGCCATGTCTACTCCCGGATGGATGACGGGCACCCTCACAGTGCAGTGATGGTCCTAAATGATGAAGAACAGAGAACGCTGGTTCATAGTCGCGGTCGCCATCGCTGCCGCAGTCATATTGGGGGTGTCCTCGACGGCGTACCTTTGGCCGCTGCATGGGCCGTCAGGCGGGAGCCCTCTGGGGGGAGTGTACGGCAACGGTCCTTTCCAGACTGGAGGCATGATGAGTGGCTGGGATTATCTCAGCAGCAGCCAACTTGCTTCAATCAAGGCCAGCCAGCCCGTGGCGGATGAAAACGACACTCTTACATTTGGTACCGGTTCAGCTTCAATTCTCGTGCTCATGGGCCCCATGGCCGAAGGCCAGAGCATGTATTCGTTCGTCATCGACAACCTCACGAACCCGACGCTAGTTTTTCCGCGAGGGACTGAGGTGACCATGATCGTGGTGAACGTAGACACCGATGCCTACCACGGGCTGACGCTAACCGGCCTGGCTCCGCCATACGGTTACGACTTCATGCCTGGCATGATGGGCTCGTTCGCTTCCACGCAGGTGATGCCTCCGCAATCGTCCGGGTTTGCGGCCCAGCAGATTTCCTTCACTGTCGACGGGGACATGCACTACATCTGCCCTGTTTCCGGGCACGCCCAGGCTGGTATGTATGGGCAGATCAAGGTGGAGTGAGCGTCGGTTTGTCACACCCGAAGCCAAGTGCTGGGAGGCTCGTGAGGAGCGTTTTGAGGGAGACGTCTGCGACGGTAGCAGCCTTTCACATTCCGCATTTTGCGACGAGGGATTTTCTTTCTGTAAAGAAGCACGGTGAAATATGGAGGCTCAGGTGAGGGAATAACATGCAGAAAGATCCAGTATGCGGAATGACGGTGGACGAGAAGAAAACGAAATTCACGTCAGAGCACGAAGGGACAACATTCTACTTCTGCTCGGCCAACTGCAAGAGCACCTTCGACAAGGACCCCCACAGACACGGGCACCCGAAGTGAATGGTGGAAAATACGGCTCAACCACCCCAGCCAGGCACGGTTAGCGCAGCGGCGCAACCTGCACCCAACGCCCCCACGGCGCCGTTCGTTCTGTCGCTAATTGCAGGACTCCTGATTCTTGCCGGTGTTGGAATGATGACGACCTTCTCCTCTGGTACTCCATACTACGGGATGATGGGCGGATACTACGGAATGATGGATGGTTACTATGGAATGATGCAGGGGTTCGGATACGGCGGGTGGTTCTACGGGTTCGCGGCGATAGGGCTGATTGCCGGAATCGTCGTCCTCGTCGGCGCAGTAATGATGTACACTCGGCGCGGGAGTGCCCAGACCTGGGGTCTTCTCATCCTTGTCTTCTCGATAATAAGCCTCTTCGGGATGGGCGGCTTCTTCATCGGCGCAATCCTAGGCATCGTTGGCGGAATCCTGGCGTTGGCTTGGAATCCCGGCGTGGCCCCAAGATGAAGAGCAAGCGGAGCGGCAGGTAAAGTGCTCTCGTTTGCCCAAACATAGGAGGCCTCTGAGGAAGCAGGGCCACGGGACGAGAAACGCCGTCGTGGTGATAGCCCTACTTGCAGCGGCGGTTGCGTCGGTCACCTACCTTCTGTCGGTTGGGACCGGGGGAGACTTCACCATGCTTCAAGCCGGCCAGGAGGCCCCGCGGTTCGAGTTGGCTTCGGTCGTCAACGGGACGACGTTCACCCTCGCAAGCTACGCAAACAAGTCCGACGTGCTGCTCTTCTTCAACGAAGGCCTCTCTTGCAGCCCGTGCCTGCAGCAGATGGTGGACATCGACAAGGACTACTCCACATTCAGGCAGATGGGCCTGACTGTCGTGTCCATCACAACTGATTCCCCCTCAAGTCTGGGGACTTGGGCGCACAACAACGGGATATCTAACACCATGATTCTCTCTGACTCGTCATTGCAAGTCGACACGGCGTACACAACCATGGGCGCCGGCACCGGCTCGATGCACCCAGGGATGGCGCCGGGGCATACCTTCATCCTGGTGGGCAAGGGCGGGAAAATCCTGTGGAGGGAGGACTACGGAACTTCCACGATGTACGTCCCGATGGACCAGCTGATCGCGGCCGTGAAGTCGGCCCTCGGGTGATTTTAACTGAGCAAGCAGGTCGAGGTCTCGGTAATCTCCAAGGAGGGGTGCCTCTCCTGCCTGCGGATAAAGCGAATCGTAGGGGAGCTGAAGGCTGAACTCCCAGAGATTCAGGTGAGGGAAGTGGACTTCGCCTCTGAAGAGGGCGTGGCCCTCTCCATCAAGAACACAATCCTGTAC
>JACWAI010000037.1 GCA_014874415.1 Nitrososphaerales archaeon | reverse complement strand
GAAATGGCCCATGCACCATACGTAATGGTTGACCGTCTCCCGGCTCCGGCCCCTGAGCTCGCAGTCGTGCCTGAACCCTTCCAGCATGCCTGACGGGACGCTCTTAATCGTCTCTACGCTTTCCATCTCCACCACCTCCCGTCGTACTCCACCAGGTCGTAGGCCTGGAGCGCCTCCAGCTGCTTCCTGACCCCGTCAATCGCCTCGACGTCCGAGGGTTCGATGCGCAGCCTGCGCATAATCATCTCCTTGTCCACCCCATGCCCCTTCCGCAGCAGGGCGAGCAGGTCCTTGTCGAACGTCCTCCTACCGACGAACCCGGCCTCCAAGAACGGCTGCGTCCTGAGCCTCTTGAGCTCCTTGTCGAGGTTGTCGCCCAGCATCCTCAGCATCCTGTTCTCCTGCCTGAGCTTCTCGTTCTCCTCAAGGGCGTCCGCCTTCTGCTTCCTCGTCTCCTCCAGCTCCCTCTCCATCTGCTCCCTCTGGGCCGAGCCCTCCTCGAAGCCGACGGAGTCCAGGACCCTCAGCATGATCCAGTTCGAGAGGGACTTCCTTTCCTTCTCAGCCCTCCTCTTCCAGTCCTCCGCCATCTCCAGCGTGGGGAGGTAGACGTAGAGCGCCCGCTGCTTGATTGTCTCCGTCTTCCCGCGAGGTGGCTTTGACAAGGCTCTTTTCCCGAGGGAGGCCGAGTATATATAGGTTACCGGTAAACCTATTTAAAGAAAGTGCCGCGGGTCGGATTTGAGCCGACGACACCTCGGTCTTCAGCCGAGTGCTTATGAGCCTACAAGGTCTCCTTAGCCTTCGAGCCAAAACAGGCTGAGCTACCGCGGCACCATCAGGCTGGGCCTTTCGCACTGACTTAATACTTTGCGCCACTGCTCGATTTTTCTATCGCTCAATCCGTATTTGATCATCTCGTCGACAACTCTTAAGGTCCTGGCGCCTGAAAGCGCAATTTGGTAGGCTGGACCGCCCACACATACTTTCACCTTCTCTCCTTTCGACCTAACATGTGCAGCCCACCATTTTCCTACAGGTTCCAGAGCGTCCTTATCACACATTCCTACCTGAATCCTTGGATACCAATACTTCCCAGATTTCCAAGCGTAGCTACAGCCTCCACCATTAAACAACCCAGTCGAGTACCTGGCAAGAATACCGCCTTCCAAGGGCAACCGCAGACAATGCATTCGACGATGGGAAGGATGTTTGCGTCGTGAGCTTTTCTTGTTCCGGCAATGGCGAACAACCTTGCGCCACTGTCTGACCTTAGCTTTGCTCAGACCGTACTTCATCATTTCATTAATTATCAACTCGGCTCTGAACCCAGATGCTTCAATACGATAGGCAGGACCGTCTACACATGTGATCGCCACACCTCCTCGAGGTCTTACTTGCAGTCCCCACCACTTTGCCAATGGTCCAAGTGCATCTTTGTCGCACATCGTGATTGCTATCGTTCGCGAGGGTCCGCCAGCACGACGCCCGGTACGCCTTTTGCAGTAGCTGTATCCCTCTTCGTTGAACAATCCAGTAGAATATGACGCCAGCTTCTTATTGCCGAGAAGTGGCGGATCGCCTTGAATTCGCTCTCCGGTGACCAACAGCGACTTAGTTGGCAGGACCTTTTAAGCCCCAAGTTCGCCAAGAAACTGAGCTACCGCGGCACGGTGACCAGCGAACAACGGTTCGTGCTTAAGCCTTTCGAGGAGTCGGCCGTCTCAACGACTTGCTGACTTCATCCAGGACGACACTTGCAATTTCCCTCTTGGAGAGCTCGCCCGTGCTCTTCGACCCGCCATCGTGGACGACCAACACACTGTTGGTATCCGCTCCAAAGGCCTTCCCACCGCTCACATCGTTGGCCACGACCATGTCTGCCCCCGATTCTTTCCTGAAGTTCTTCGCAGCCCTGGTCAGCTCGTCTCTGGTCGGCGCTGTCTCGGCCTTGAATGCTACCAGGTAGACCTCGGGCCAATCCTTCCTGACCTCATCGATTATCTTCGGGCTTGGCTTCAGCTTCAACGAAAGAGCCCCATCCCTGGTCCGTATCTTCGCCTTCGCCCGAGCTTCGGGGGCGAAATCCGCGGGTGCAGCCGCCATGATGAAGGCGTCGCACTTTCCCTTCCCAAGCTCGTCCAGGACGGCATCTCTCATTTCTTCTGTCGTGACCACAACCCTCGACCTGATGTATTCGGGGGGAGCCAGCTTCCCGCCGAAGATGTAGGACACTTCTGCCCCCCTGACCCACGCCTCCTTCGCCAGGGCGACCCCCATCTTCCCCGAGCTGAAGTTCGTGATCACCCTCACGGGGTCGATGAACTCCGCCGTGGGGCCTCCCGTGATGATTATCCTCCTACCCTCGAGATCCTTCTTGGCGAGCCGCCTTATCGACGCTTCCACGATTTCTCCCACCGTCGCCATCTTCGCCTTTCCTTCTTCGAACCTGGGCCCAACGAACTCGACCCCCCTTTCGTTCAGGCGCTGAATATTCGCCAATACTGCCGGGTTCCTGTACATCGGCTCATGCGCAGCGGGACAGACAAGGAGGGGTATGCCTCCTCCGAGCGCCATGGAGGCGAGGGTGGTCACGGGGGTGTCGTCGATGCCCAGGGACATCTTCGAGATCGTGTTCGCAGTGCACGGCGCCACTAGGACCAGATCCGCCTTGCCATTCCAATTCCCCGCCAGCCTGACGTGCTCCGTCTTTCCAGTCAGCTTCCTCACGACCGGGTTCCCAGTCGCCCATTCAAGCGCCTCCGGCCTCACGAGCTTCTCGGCAGAGTCGGACATCGCCACATTGACCTCCGCGCCGTGGCGCATCAGCTCTCTGGCCAGCGAGGGGATTTCGATGGATGCGACGCTCCCCGTCACGCACAGGACCACCCTCTTTCCTTCGAGCTCCTTGCCGCGCGTAGACCTGATGTCCTTGAGGGGGTCTCCACCCCTCCCCTGGCTTCCCAACGACCTGTTCGTCAAACCCTCGGCGTAATATCCTTGCTGAGGTCTTGCCTGGAGAAAACGCAGAAATCAGTCCAAAACGTGCCGCAGGTAGGTTTGCGAGGGCTCAGGGTCGCTGCAGTCCAACTCGGTCTGTACGGGGACAGACCAGACAAGGCGGCAGCAGAGGCAGAGCGTCAAGTCAGGCAGGCCTCGGCAAAAGGCGCCAGGCTCATCTGCCTTCCCGAACACTGGCTTCTTTCGAGAGTCCTCATCGAAGACGACGTGATAATCAGACGATTCTCCGGGCTCGCCAAAGAGCTCGACGCTTACATCAACATGGGCGCCAATTTCGAGGTCAGAGGCGCGCACACCTACATGACAAGCGCCACCTTGTCGCCGGACGGCGAAGTCCTCTCCAGGCAAGACAAGGTCCATCTCTACCGTCGGGAGAAGCGCAGAGCGATTCCAGGCTCGAAATTCGACCCGATGACCATGGACGGCTTCAAGGTCGCCGTCCTTGTCTGCCACGACGTGGTCTTCCCTGAGGCAGCGAGAGAAGCGACGTTCAAAGGAGCCGAGCTGTTGCTGGTCCCTTCCCTCATCACTACGAAGGGGATCGAACCCTGGCTGGTCTATCTCAGAGCAAGAGCGCTTGAGAACCGGACACCCGTGGTCGCTCCGAACCTCTACGCGCCTCCGAAACTCCCGGGGCAGAGCAGCATCATCGACCTGAACTACGACAGGAGACAGCACGTGATGGAGCTCGTCGAGCACAGTGCTCCGAAGGGGAAGAACTCCATCGTCGTCGACCTTGACCTCCGTTCAAAGAGACCCCTCCGGGAAGAGAGGCTCCGAGAGCTGCGCACCTCCTTCCCTTCCCCAGGGCCCTAATGCTCAGGATCGATTCCCTCTCTTTTCACAAGGAGACGATGGCACACTCTTACCGAGAACTTTTTGGGTTCTTTGGCCAATAATTACATGATTGACGGGTGAATCACCCATTTCCTTGTTCAAATATGTTCGATTAAGTTGCTAGGTGACCATTTCTGAGGTCGCCCGCTTGGGCTCAAGCGAGGCGAAAAATCACGTTGTCAATACCAAACCAGTTGGCGCCGGCAGCGAACGCCGTCCCAGCGTGGGCCCTGCTGCTCTCCATGCTCGTCGTGTCGCTTGTCCTGATCTTCGCTGGGAGGACAGTCGTCAAGGTCGTCGCCTTCTTCGCGGTCGGGCTGGTCGGCGCCAGCATCGGCGGTTCCCTCGCGACCCAGTACCTAGCGGGCTCCGGCAGCTTGGGGGTCCTGCTTGGGGTCATCCTTGGCTTCGTAATGGGTGGCCTGTTTGGTGTCGTCCTGGTGATGCTAGGGATTGGCCTAGTCATCGGGTACGGAGCTTACGTGCTGACACAGGAGTTCGTCACCGGGGACCTCATTCCGCTTGCGGCGGGCTTCGTCTTTTTCCTTGTGGGGATAGCGCTCTACAACAAGATACTGGGCCTGGTCACGGCGCTCGCGGGAGGGTTGCTCCTCTTCGACGTGCTCACGGCATACGGGATGGACCCGACCCTATCGATCGTCCTCGCCGGCGCAGCCGCCGTGGCAGGGCTATGGGTCCAAGAGAGCCTGGGCCGAAAGAATGCCGTACAGCCGACCGTCTCGAACGTGGGAGGTCAGCCAAGTGATCACCGCTAGCGAGCTCCAGCCTCGGCAGAGCAGAGTGGTCAGGGTCTTCCTCCTATACCCGGACTTCCGGGTCAGGGTCGACGACAACTCTCCGGTGCACTACGACATGGACGTCAGGAGGGCCGACTCCCAGGGGACCCAGTGGGTGCTGACGTTCCGCATATTCGCCCTCGACCGTCGGGGGAGGCTGATAATCTTCGAGTACAAGTGGCCCCACTCGTACATCCAGACGCTCCAGAGGGAGTCGGTCATGCATGAGCTCATCGAGAAGTACGCCGACCCACTGAACGCGCTGCCCGGGAGGATAGAGGTGAGATAGCTGGTGCCGATGTATCAGAGCAGGAAGAGGCTGCCGCCGTCGATGTCTAACTGTCTGACATGCGTCATGAGGCCAGAGTGCATACGCTGCTCGGCGCTCGCCCAGAACGACCGCAGACACCCTGAGAAGCTTAGGGACCTGGTCGTCAGAGAAATCTACAGGAACACGGAGCCGACGGAGGCGATGCTTAGGGGAACCGAGGACCACAAGACGCTTGAGCGTATGAGAAGCGTCGACACAGACCCAGATTCTATAATCAAGCGCATCCGGAACAAAGATACCTTCTATTGGTCCATGACGATGTGCTCGGTCCGCTATGGCCTGAGGGGGACTCCTGATGCCGTGCTCACGGATTGGCAGGGCGACACGGTACGCTTCCTGATAATAGACGACAAGGTCTTCCTAAAGGGATCCTATTTCGTCCAGCTGTGGGCGTACGGGATGGTTCTCTCCGACCCTTTCTGTCTGTATACGCGATCGAGGGATGGCGAAGGGGAGGAGGTCGATAGGAGGCCGTTCTATCCTGCCCTCGGAGAGAATCTCGATACTATTGAGATTTGGACGACTCTGAATCCGTACAAGCAAGGGGACGGCGTCGTAGATCGCCCTATTCCAGCGAAGCCTTTCTCACGAGGCCGGGTCTTTGTAGACAAAGGTCTCGTCTTTGCAGTTCTCAGGTCTAAGAGGAAGATTCTGAACGCCTTCAGCGAGCCTGCCCTGCTTGCAGCTACAAAGCAGATGAAATTCAAGCGGTCAGGGAACGAACTGGTCGTCTACGAACCGAAGCGGAAGCTCTGAAACAGGCGTTTCACGCGGGTTTCTTCCAGTACCTCTTGACCGCGTCCAGCCCCAACACGGATACTGTTACGATTGAAATCAAGCCTCCAACCAGCACGTCCTCGACTCTCGCCTCGGCGAAGTTAGCCTGCCCCTGATAGATCACATACAACAGCACGATTATGAAAGGGGCGAGGAATACCTGCACCAGGGCTAGGTTCACGCCCCTCGTCGCGAACATCAAGACCGCGAACGCCGAAAGGAAGAGCAGCTGAACGAACACATCCTTCGTTCCTATGACGACCGCGGCTCCCAGGATCGCGCCTATGATCGTGCCAAGCAGCATGCCCGAAGTGAATGTGAGCGTAGCGTTGAAGCTTGGTTGCACGGTCAGGATTATCGTGATGACTACCCAGAAGTCTCTGGGGAGGCCAAGAGCCATCCCGATGGAGAACCCCACCGCAGAGGCGGTCCCGACTGTCACGGCGTTTCGCAGGGCGTCAGGGTGCAACCTTGCGTCACCCGGAACCGGCAGCGCTCCGATGCCGCGAGCTGCCCCAACCCTATTGCCGAAGTGGCGCTGCATCTCGATTCCCATCAGGACCAACAGAGTGCCCAGGAGGGAGAAGAGCGTCCTTTGCATCGCCGCGTCGGACCCCCCGGGGAGGCCGACTCCGACGGCGAAGGTGATTGCCGTGAAGGTTCCAACCCTCGTCCAGGTTGGGTTCCCGTGGACCAGCATCGGAAGAAACACCCCGACGCCGACGAGCAAAGGAGCGATCGCCCCGGTGGTACCAGAGAGCGTTCCAAGCCCCACGGCCGCAGACTCCGTAAAGCAGGCGACCAGAAGCACCCAGATGGGAATCCGTGACTTCGGCCCATCGGTGTTGGTCAGCCACATCCCTGCGAGAGCTGCGAATGCCGCACTGACGTACCCAATCAGGGGTTCAAGTAGGAAAGGGAGAACGACGAACGCTCCAGCTCTTATGCCGGTGGGAAGGCTGAACGTCGACCAGTCCAATCTCGTGATGTTGTCGACAAACTCTCGTTCGGCTTCCACTACGATACCTTGGCATGCAGGATACGCCTGCCTATTTGAACTCGGAACGAAGGTTCTACGGGCTGATCCCGACGGAGGCGCAACAAGCCCCATCACGGGACTCGGAACACGGCTCCCACACACGTAAATAATCGTCTACTGTTGTAACACCTGAACATCATGACCAAGGAATTCGCATGCAGGGACATCGGTCTGGATTGCAACTTCAAAGCAAGTGCAAAGACCCAGGAGGGGCTGATGCCGAAAATCGCACAACACGCGAAGGAGGCGCACAGGCTGGACCCGATCCCTCCTGAGACGCTTCAGAAGGTCACAGCCGCCATCAAGGACAAGAAAGGCTGGTTCTGAGCGCCGGCGAAATCACGGAACGCCGGAGGGAGCGGCTGAGGGTCGGGAACCCCGATGGAGCAGGCCCAGTTTCGCGGCGGAGGCACAATGAACCCTCCGCATGGAGGAGTCGTCCTCTCCCGTCAAGAAATAGGTGCCCTGGGAGACCTTCGGAATCGTCGCATGAACTTCTCGTAGTAATACTGGAACAAGAGTGCCCAGGTCAGCACCACCGTTCCGACCCCCACGATTAGGAACCCTTGCCAGGCGATGCCCGTAATGTCAAAGAGTACCTCGCCCAGCAAGGCCGAGAAAAAAAGAGCGACGATGGCGGTGAACGGGACATAGGCGCTGGGCGGCAACGGTCCCGGCTGCAACTCCTCGACCGTCAGCACCGCGTAGAATATCATGGATATGAAGACAAAGACGACCAGGGTCACCAGTATCGCCGACGACGCCCTGATGCTCCCCGTGAGACCCCCGACTATTCCGCCCACAGTCAGCATCGTCGTGACGATGTCACGCGCCTGGTCATTCTTCGTCAAGGAGAGTGCTAGGCATGGGGATGCCCCTTTAACTTCGCTCGTCCCCTTGACCACAGAGCAGGATAGGTAGACCGCCCTCTTGAGGGGGCACGATGAGCCCCATGGCGACGTTTAAGGGACGATGCGCAAACCCTCAGGGAGGTATTGGCAGGCCTCCAGCTAATCGGTTTCCGCCCTTCGGAGAGCCGTCTCCGGAGTGAGAGAAGATGAAGATCAGGTTTCTCGTGGCAGGAGAGAAAGGCATCTTCGAGCGGCTGAAGGCCCTGGCGGACAAGGCGCGCGAAGAGACGCAGCTTGCAACCAAGCTGTTCCAGGAGCGCCGGTCCGACGCCGGCGTGGTGGAGCGCATGAGGGCGCTCGAGAAGGAGAGTGACGTTCTCACCTTCAAGCTCAGCGAGGACATCATGAACGGCGCCATCAACCCGGCCGTTCTCAGAGACCTCCTCCACGTCGTTGACCTGACTGACAGTATCTTCGACGACTATTACTTCATCGCCCGCGAGGTGAATCGCTCGGTCACCAGCGGGATTGAGCTCCCCATGATTGACAAGATGACCAAGACATTCGTCGGGATGGTCAACCTGGCGGACAAACAGCTGGAGGCGCTCGGAAGGCTCCTGGAGGCGGACAGCATGGACGAGGTGAAGTCCTACAGGAAGGAGATCGAGAAGCTCGAGGAAGAAGGCGACGAGCTCAAGGACTCCGGCTTCGACGACATGTATGAGAACCGCAAGCTCTTCGACTACTTCCCGTTCCAGCACTACACCGAGGTGCTGAGGAAGTTGGACGACATCGAGGACGGCGTGGAAGACATTTCAGACCTGATCCTGGCGATCGCTAACACGATTTCAAGGTGATGGTGTGGACGTCATAGGACCGCTCCTGCTGGCGGTTGCGACCCTCCTGATACTCCTGGTTTCGGGGAACAACGCGCAGGCGAGCATAGGAAACCTGATCGGCGCCAAGGTCCTCAAGACGAGGAGCGCCCTGCTGATAGAAGTAGTGGGCGTTTCATTGGGTTTGCTCTTCCAGGGGACAAGCATGGCGACGGCGGCCACGCACCTCGCCAAGGGGCTGTCTTCGGAGACGGTTCTCATCGTGCTTACTATAACGCTGGCGCTCTTTACAGTAGCGCACTTCGCAAGGCTGCCCCTCTCTCTGACGTACACCCTACCGGCGCTGTTCGCAGGCGTCGCTCTGGCTTTCAATTCCTATTTCTTCTTCATGATATTGGCGTGGATGGCCGCACCGGCCGCCGCGCTGGTCGCCACCCCCCTGATCGCCAGGCTCACAGCCAGGGTGGGGACGAACGACTTCTGGGCCAAGATAGAAGTGTACAAGGCGCTCCTGATCCTGGTGTCTTTCATGTTCGCCTTCACCCTGGGCGCGAACACGATAGGGCTCGTGGTCGCCGTGGAGGGCTTCGGAGGGTTGTCAGTCCCGCTCGCCATCGCCGGCGTCGTCGTCGGCACCTTCTTCCTGAGCGCCGGGGAGATCAGGAGGGTGACGTCAGATATGTTCGATCTGGGGTACTCGAACGCCATGTCGTCGATGCTGACATCGGCGGTGCTCGTCGAGGCATCCACTTTGGTCGGAATTCCCATGGCCAACACGACGGTCCAGAACACGGCTGTGTTTGGCGCGGGCGTATCCTACAAGACCAAGTTCTTCTCGGCGAAGCCGTTCTTCCTGGTGGCGCTGAGCTGGATCGTCTTTCCCGCGGCGGGCATAGCGGCAGGGGTCCTCATCGGACTGCTGTAGCTGATTTGTTCTGGTAGGGTTTGTGTAGACTCTTCTATAGTAGATTCTGGTAATAGGCAATAAATAGACGCCCCGAACATGCTTGCAGAGGAGCAGGGAGATTGGCGTTCTGCGCGAAGTGCGGCAAGGAGATTCCAGAAGGGGCTGCGTTCTGCCCGAGCTGCGGCGCTCCAGCCCAAGCCACTGCGGCTGCCGCGACGGCTTCGGCTCCAGTTAGCGGGTTCGACGCCCTCACCAAGGATTCGAAGGCCCAGAGCTACTGGGCGTACAGGTTTGTCGCCCTCATTGTGGACGCGCTGATCGTCTTCATCCCGCTGGCTATCCTCACTTTCATCGCCGCGCTGTTCATAGCGGTCGGCGGCTTTTCGCCGTTCGGGCTCCTCTTCGGAGGAGTCGTTTCAATCCTCTGGTTCCTCGTCTTCATTCTGTACAACATGGTGACCGAGTCGATGTGGGGTGCGAGCTTCGGCAAGCGCTTCTTCCAGCTCAAGGTGATGGCGAAATCAGGATCTCATCCAACGATGGGGGAGTCCTTCATCCGCAACCTGAGCAAGATCTACTGGCTCTTGCTGCTGCTTGACGTCATCCTGGGATTGGCAACCTCGAAAGGCTACCAGGAGAAGTACAGCGATCACCTGATGGGCACCTCCGTCGTCCACGTCTAGCGCCCAGAGCCATCACGCCGCCCTGCCTTGTTCCCGGGGACAACCGTTTTACGTGCGCCCATTTGCGCGTGCCTGAGCAGGTCTCCCAGACATGGCGAACAGCAACAAGGCTATCGTCGTCACCTATCCTGACGAATTCTCCAAGAGCGAGATCATCAATCTCGTGAAGGCTGCGGGCTACGTGGTTTCGCAGGTCATCACTCAAAGGGACATCATAAAGTCGGAGTACGGGGTCGGAGTGGGGAAGGCACAGGAGCTCGAGACGATTGTGGAGGACACCCACTCGGACACCATCATCATAGACGAGAGCGTCACGTCCGCCCAGTCGAACAAGCTCTCGAGCAAGACCCACGCCGAGGTGATCGACAGAGAGCGGCTCATCCTCAACATATTCGCCAAGAGAGCGACGACAGCCGAGGCGAAGCTCCAGGTCCAACTCGCGGAGCTCCGGTATGCCCTCCCAAGGGCGAGGGATGCGGTCCGCCTGTCCGTGAGAGGGGAGCAGGCCGGATTCATGGGCATGGGGGAGACCGCCGTCGACGTGAAGTTCAGGGCGCTGAAACGTCAGATGTCGTTCGTCAAAGAGAAGCTGGAGAAGAGCAGGTCTGCCAGAGACCTCCACACCGCGGAGAGGAAAAAGCTGGGGGTCCCATTCGTGTCTCTCGCAGGCTACACCAGCAGCGGGAAGACGACTCTCTTCAACAGGCTGTCGGCCGAGTCAAAGGAGATGTCACCGAACCTATTCACGACCCTGTCGACGACCACAAGGATGGTCGCCCTCTCGAACTCGAAATGGAAGATCCTCCTGTCAGACACTGTGGGATTCATCTCCCGGCTCCCCACTTACCTCGTCGAGTCGTTCAAGTCCACCCTTGACGAGCTGCGCTACGCCGACCTCGTCCTACTCATGCTCGACGCCAGCGAGAGCGCCGAGAGCATAGAAATCAAACTCTCCAGCTGCAGGGAGACGCTCAGCGAGCTGGAAGTGGACCCGGGGAGGATACTGCTAGTCCTGAACAAGGTAGACCTCCTCGAGTCCAGGGTGCGATCGAAGATAGAAACAGACCCGATGTTCAAGGGATACAACTCTGTAAAGGTCTCGTCCGTCCGTGGGGACGGGCTACATCAGCTCAGGACCCGCATCCTCGAGCTGACTGTCACGAAGGAGGCCGAAGCACGACGGGGCTCCCGCGGCCCATACCGTACTTGAGCTTCATGCCCAGCAGCGCCATCATCAGGCCCGTGTTCACCCCGTTCCATACCACGATCGCGAGCAACCCCTGTAGCATTCCGTAGTAAAGCCACAGAACCGTCCCGCCGAGGTTGAGCAGGTTGAAGGTCAGGCTGATATCCTGGGCGTCTCTCAGCTTCCACACCCGCAGGATCTGCGGGACGAGGCTGGCTGCGATTAGGAAGCCTGCAGTGAGACCGAGGACTTCGACTGTTGAGACCATTCGCTCCGCGGCGAATCTAATCCCTCCAAAAACATTGGGGTCGCCAGTGGCTCCTCGGTGAGAGTTAAATCAAGAACTTCGTCCCTTCCCGCCATGGTTGTAGACCTCCACGAGGACATCGGGTACTATTATCTGATGAGCGGGAACGCAGATGTCAGTCCCTTCGGCGAAGACATCAAAGGAAGGCACGCCGACATACCGAAGTATCGCAAGGTCGGGATGAAGCTCGTCCTCGGCTCGATTTTCCCGCTCCTAGGGAGCCTCAACAGGAGGAAGATCGAGGCGATGCAGCGGATGTACGGGAGCTGGTCTCCGTCTTCCGCCCTTGTATCCCCCCGGGACGTGGCCATCGAGCTCGTCAAGATCTACTATACCCTTGAGGAGATGCACCCGAAGGCGCTCAAGATCGTAAGGACCAGGGAAGACATCGAGTCCCTCGGAGAGAGGGCGGGCATCGTCATGCACATCGAAGGGTGCGAGGCTCTGGGGGAGCCCGAGGACCTCAGGGTGTTCTTCAACCTTGGCGTAAGGTCGGTCGGGCTGACCTGGAACTACGACAACAAGTACGCTGCCTCCTGCCTGTCAGTCAAGGACTACGGCCTCACGGGCGAAGGGGAAGCGCTTGTCGCCGCGGCCAACAAGCTGGGGGTGATGGTCGACCTCTCGCATCCATCCCCGAGAACGTCGTCCGATACACTCGCTTTCTCCGAGGCCCCCCTTTCTTCAGCCACTCCAACGCCTCGGCCGAGCATGAGAGCAAGAGGAACATCTCGGACGCCCTCATCAAGAAGACGGGAAGGCGTGGCGGGATAGTCGGGCTGACCTTCATCAGGAGCTGCATCGGGGAGCCGTACACCCCGGAACGGCTGACCGACCACGCCAGACGCATGATCAAGCTCGGGGGGGAAGCATTGCCTGCTCTGGGGACGGACTACCTTGGGATGGGGCTGACGCCGGTGGGGCTCGAAGACCTTTCGAAGCTAGGGAGTCTCAGAAGTGCACTGAAGGGTGCAGGGCTGGCATCCAAACTGACGGAGGGAGTGCTGAACGACAACGCCTACAGATTCATCCTGAAGTGCTCCGAACGGTGGTAGTGTCCGCGCCCTCGGCCTTCTCCACCCACGCAAGGAGGCCGTCCGTTCTTGTGACCCGCACCTTCGTTCCAGGGGGGAGGGGCGTCTCGCTCAGGGCTGACCAGAGCTCGGAACGGACCCTCACTATGCCCTTCGACCTGTTTCCCACTTCCCTGACCACCTCCCCGATTTCCCCAGTTATTTCCCACTTCGCCGTGACCGGCTGGATCTCTTCCCCGACCTTTACGAAGAAGACCAGGACGGCCCCGCCCAGAAGCAGGGCGCCGATGACAAGACGGCCTGCCGACTGTACGATGTAACCTTCGACGAACAAAACAGCCCCGATGGCCAGGAGAGCTCCCAGCATCAGTATGACCCCTGGCCCCCACCTCCTGTAGTCGAAAGCGGACACCCGGTCTTGGCTCACGGACGACGACATGCTGCCTTGAGCAGATATGTGTGTTCGCAGTGATAATACCTGGCGAGAGCGCTTTTAACGAGTCGCCCAGGACAACGTGTCCATGGCTGGGTTCGACCCTCAGAAGTTCGACGACCTCGTCTTCAGCAAGCTGAGCGAGACCAAGCTCCCCAGCGTCGCCTGCTCCATCATCGAAGACGGGAAGGTGGTCCATTCCAGGGGGTTCGGGTACAAGGACATCTCCGCGGCCCTGCCCGCCACAGAGCATACGCTCTACGGTGTCGGTTCCATAACGAAGACATTCGTCGCGCTCTCCATTGCGAAGCTGGTCGAGACAGGCAAGATGGATTTCCACGACCCCGTGACGAAGTTCCTCCCCTTGAGGCCGAAGGCGTTCAAGGACGTGGAGGTGCACCACCTGCTGAGCCACACCAGCGGGATCCCTGGCCTGGGTTCGCTCGAGGTCCTCCTCTTCGCCGCCTTCGGGGAGTACCACCACTGGCTCCCGATTTCGAGTCTGGGGGATATGGAGTCGTTCGTGAACGACGTTGACGACTGGGTTGAGGCAAAACCGGGAGAGAAGCTCTTCTACCTCAACGAAGGCTACGTCCTCCTCGGCGAAATAATAACCAAGGTGAGCGGAAGACACTGGATGAAGTATGTGACTGACGAGATACTCGTCCCACTCAAGATGAAGAGGACGTTCCTCGAGAAGGCAGAGATCGGCTCCGACAGCGACGTCGCCATCCCGTATCTCATCAGGGGCACAAAGGTCACCCCCATCTCCGTCCCCTACGGTAACGGGGCCGCAGGCGGGATAGTAAGCAACGCCTCGGACCTCTCGAACTACGTCACGATGTTCATCAACGGAGGCGAGTTCGAGGGAAAGAGGGTAGTCGGGAAGGAGACGCTGGCCAAGATGGAGCAGCCCTACGGCAAGTGGCCGATAGAGAACTATGGTGGAGACTCGTATGGGTACGGCCTACAGGTAATCCCTGATTTCTTTGGCCACAAAATCATCGGGCACGGGGGGTCGGTCGAAGTCTACACCGCGGAGATGAAATACGCCAGGGACATGAAAGCGGGGGTCATCCTGCTCTCCAACGGCACTGGCTACAGGATGGGGAGGCTCGCCATGAGCGCGATGGCGATGCTCGCAGGGAGAGACCCCGAAGAGATTAGAGGAGTGAGACTAGACAACCTGTTGAAGAAGCTCGAAGGGGAGTACAGGGCCTACAGGGAAACGATCTTTGCAGAAGTGAAAATCAACGGCAGCTTCCTGATGCTCTCAGGCGAGGACATCGGCAAGGACATCGTCCTCATCCCGGATGGGGAGGAGAAGGGGCTGGCGCACTTCTACACCCTGAGCGGAGGGGCGAGGATGGACGTGACCTTCAGGTTCAACCAGCACGGCGTGGAGCTGCTCTACGAAAGGTACCGGTACCGCAGGACTGGTCCCCCGCAGCAAGAGATGACAATCTAGACTGGGCGGCTCAGCTTCTCGTTTACGAAGGTCGCCCAGACAATCCATTCCCTTTCCCTATCGTAGATGCGATGCCTACTGGAAGATCCGTTGTGGAACTAGAGCGTCGACTATGCTGCCCGTCCACGCCTCGATTTCCTTCCAGTCCCGGAAGTCCCCGTCTGGCATCATCTCGCGGGCTTCCTTGCTCCTCATGGCCATCTTGTAGCCTAAACCAATCATCCCGGTGAGCTTCGACCCGTCCAGGGCGCCGAAGAAGACGTGATGGTCCAGGGCGTTGACCGAGCTCCGCAGCTCTTCGAGTTCCTTGGGCCCAGACACCTCCTTGTAGTCCCTGCCCTTGGAATCCTTCGGCTCCTTGCCCAGAGGTCCGCTGCTGAACAGCCACACTGGGTGGGTGACGAGCGTCTTCCGGTTGCGCGAGACGAACTGCTTCGCCTCCTTCATCCAGTGGAACATGTAGAGGGCGCTTCCGATGACGAACGCGCCGTAGGGACCAAAGTCCTTGACGTCATCGACGTCCTTGACATCGGCGTCGACCCCCCGCTGCCTGAGCGTCTCCCCTATGAACTCGGCAATCCCCTTGGTGGAGCCGTACTTGCTGGCGTAGGCGACGAGCGCTTTCATCGAGAAGCGAACCCTCCCGGCGCTTCTTAAGGTCGGGACACGATTCTCAACAGTAAGACAAGCAACAGGGCTAGTGCCCCATGTCGATGGCGGCCAGATTCCGCGCCACGGCTTCGTTAGTGGCCTTGAGCTTGTCCCTGGGGCTGATTTCGACCCACTCCGTCCCTGCGTCGGTAACCGTCGTGTGCCCAGGGGTCATGTAGTAAGCGTCCCCTCCGTTGAGCACCTCTTCGTGGTCCCCGTATCTCACGACCTTCCTCCCTTTCAGGATCATACCCCAGTGCGGGCACTGACACTTGTTGTCAGGGAGCCCTTTGAGCAGAGGCGTGATGTCCAGCCTCCTGTGGCACACGGTGATGTTCACATGCATCTCTCCCCAGTCGGTCTCCCATATCGTAAGCTCTTCTACGTCGACTGTCTTTGGCAGGTCGGTCTTCGAGCCGCGCAATGCAGACTATCGCATCTGCGTAAGCATGCCCACGGAATTAACAGTTCCCTTTTGTCGGGACATGCGACCCTTGCGCCGAGGGCAACATTCGTTTAGGGTAAACGATTAGATAACGCCACGGGGTCTTGAAGGGTATGAGTACTGGCGGCTCCGCTTGGAGGGGCTTCATGATGAGGCACTGGGGCGCTGTCGCCATGCTCGTGCTTGCAGGCGCCCTGACCTTCGCTGGCGCAGTCTACGTATTCTTGTGGTTCGTAAGCAGCGCCCAGTCGTCTGGCCTGGTGCCGTCGGCCCTCGGCTTCTGGACCATTGGGAACCTCGCGAACTTCATCCTCTATTCGATCTTCTGGGAGGTCCTGCTGATCGGAGTCCCGATAATCGTGGCCGCTGTTGTCGTCTGGCGGTGGTGGTGGAAAAGGCTCCCAGAAGACGAACGAAGAGCGTGCCACCTTCGACGTGGGCGCTCGACTGGAGGGAGCGGCGGGGTGTCGTTTCTATTCTTCCTCGCGTTCTGCCTCAAAGTCTACTTGGACGGAAAGTGGAACGTCCCCATTTCAGCCTTCACCCTGGATTATATCGTCAACTCCATGGTCACCATCCTGGTGTGGGTCCTAGTCATCTTCGGGATCCCCATCGCCATCGGGGTGACCTGGTGGATAAGGCACGAAATGCGGAAGGCCTAGCTTCCAATCTCAGAGTCGACCATGGCGGATTAGACTCGAGGCTGGCTGAACCCCTTGACTATCAGCCAGACCGCAAGGACCATCTCCTGGACCCCTATCGGGAGGGCCAGAACTGCCTGAGACGCCGACAGTGGACCGACGAGACCGAGCAGGACCAATGCGCCTGCAATCATGCACAGCACGGCCGCAACGAGGCCCCACCCAGACAGCCATCGGGGGATTAGCCCTGTCTGATAGAATATGTAATAATACAGCAGAGCTCCTATAGAGAAGGCCGTCACGGAGGCCGCATTCCCCGCGACGTGATACCCTGCCAGCATCACCGCGCCCAGGGTCTGGAAATACGATACATCAGGAGCTCCGGGCTTTACGAATTCCTGGCTCAACGTCAACAGCGACAGCAGGAAGACTATCCCGACAATATAGAACGCCCCTTCGATAAGCCTGAAACCGACGGCCCCCAGAGCGAGGCCCTCCCGGTATCTCTTCAGCACCGGGTACAGCGCGATTGCGATGCTCGCTGACGCGACGGCAGCGATGAACGAGAGTAGCGCGCCGATTTCCACCTGGCTCCCATTCGCCGAGACACTGGTCAGGTAGTCCGGGGCATTCATCGATGCCAAGAACGGCACGCTCACCAGACTTGCGGCAGTCGCGACTATGAACAAGACCCCTGCGATCCTCGCCGTCTTTCGGTCCGAAGTCACTTCTTTCGGAATCATAGAGAGGGTATGGTAAGGAGGGGTCAAATCGGTTCGCCGATACGATATTGAAACAGCTGGTGCGACGGCACAATTCGGCGCGCAATTTAGGCTCGGATTGTGCAGGTCTCCCTAACGGGTTAGCGAGGTATCTTAGGGAAGCGCCGTAAATCATGCAAATGGACGCACCTGAAAGGCTGGAAATGAGCGGGTATCGAAGGGCCGTTGTCTTCTTCGGTTTCGCCTTCGTAGGTTGGGCCATCTGCGCCGCGATAATTGGGATCGGCATGAGCGTTACTTCCCTTGAGACAGCACTCGTCGTCCATGCCGTGGGCGCACCCCTCGTATTCGCTGCCCTTTCGTCATTCTACTTCCGAAAGTTCGGTTACACCACGCCGACGACCACGGCCTTGGCTTTCACGGGGTTTGTAATGGCGATGGACCTTTTTGTCGTCGCCCTCGCTATCCAGGGAAGCCTCCAGATGTTCGCAAGCGTCCTGGGGACTTGGCTCCCATTCGCTTTGATCTTCCTGTCAACGTTATCTACTGGAACGTACAGCGTTAGACTGCACCCGCATCTTAAGCCGATTTCCGCCGGCGTGCGATCCTAGCCAAGCCTGGTTCTGTATCAGAATCGTTTCACCTAACTAAGAACGCGGGCGCGAATACGGATCATCTTCGTTTCACAGAACCTACTTCTCCCGTCTAATCCATGGCTCCCCCGAGGTAAGAAGAAAATGACACAAAACGCGACATCCGAATACCCAAGGACCGCATCCATCCTCGCACTCGCAGGCGGGATCATCATAACGCTGAGCGGCCTGCTGTTCGTGGCCGTCTCGGCTTTCGTCCTCCCCAACATCAACTACGGCAACATCAACACCCCTCCGGCCCTCCCGGCTTCCAGCATCCCCGGCATCGTCTCCGGCTTTGTCGGACTGATGGGGGCCTTCGGGCTCGTAACGGGCGCGATAGTCCTGATATCATCAGTGATGATCCTGACGAACACAGGTCAGCGCAGGACTTGGAGCGTACTGATCCTTGTCTTCTCCGGGCTGAGTTTCGTCGGCATGGGAGGATTCATCGTAGGGGCAGTTCTGGGCGTAGTCGGTGGCGCACTGGTCCTAAAGTGGAGACCCTCGACCCAGTAAGAGAAGAGGCAAGAAAAATGGCCCTGGTAGCGGCCTGACCAAGACCGCCATCGGGGCCTTCCCACGGTTTCAAGTAGCGAAAAATTGTATCGTTTTCGTTTCAGCGAACCGATTTACCCCTATCTGACCTATACTCTGCCCATGGAGAGGAATCCCGCACAGGAAACACCGTCAGCGTACCCCAAGACTGCTTCCATCCTTGCCCTGGTGGGCGGAATGATCATCATACTGGGCGGGGTGATCTTCATCGGGGCCGCGGTCTACATCCTCCCTCACCTGAACTACAGCAACATGACTTTGCCCCAGGGAATGGACAGGGCCAGCCTGCCTGGTCTCATTTCTGGCATCGTCGGGGTGATGGGAGCGTTCGGGCTCGTGTGCGGGGCCGTCGTCCTAGTGTCCGCAACCATGCTCCTGGCCAGGGTGGGGCAGCGGAGGACCTGGGGAATACTCATACTGATCTTCTCCGTGCTGAACTTCATCGGACTCGGAGGTTTCATCCTGGGGGCCATCCTCGGCATCGTAGGAGGAATACTCACCCTCAGGTGGAAGCCGCCCGCGTTCTAGGGGCCGATGCGGGTAAAGCATGGGAGTTGGCAGCAGGGGTAGGAGAGAGGAGAAGACACGGAGAAATTCAAGGTCCTACCGATCATGCTCCTGACCGCGGCGGTCGGCCTTGCGGTCTCCATGTACATCCTCGCCCTGAGCGTGTCCCCGAACGAGTCTCCGCTCACCGTGCTGGCCCAGCTGCTCACGGGCGGCTTTTCGGCGAACCTGGCGATCCTGATTCCTCTCTCCACCCTGCTCTTTCTGTTTACCCTGCTAGCCAGCGTGGTGGGGATCATCTATTTTCTCGTCCTTCCAGAGATGAAGAATTACGTGTCGGAGACAGGGAGCGGAAAGGACGCTGCCTCCGCAGTTCTGAGGACCCTGAAGCCGGAGGAGAGAAAGGTGGTCGGGGTGCTCGACGCCCATGGTGGGACCTACCTTCAGAAGTACATCACCAAAGAGGCTGGCCTGTCGAGGCTCAAGACGCACAGGGTCGCCGCCTCGCTGTCCGAAAGAGGCATCGTGCTTGCGGAGAAACGGGGGAACACCAACGAGGTCTCCCTCGTGAAGTGGTTCCACGACGGCATGCACCAATAGTCCGGCTGGATTAAGTACACGCGGATACCATTCGCAACGGCTTGGCCGAGGAAATTCTCGGAGTAACTGTTCTAGTGGCGGTGAAAGGGCATGGTGGAAGGACGACCATTCCGAAACAGGTGATGGAGGCGCTCAAACTGCGTTATTTGGTTCAGAAGAGGGAGAAGCTACTCTGGATACAAGAAGGTGAACAAGCCGTTGTCACGAAAGGGACTCCGCAGTCGGATTTCAGAAAGACGATGCTGAGTCGAGGCGATACGACCGCCGTCCCGAAGCACATATGTGAAGCGTTGAAGCTGAATCCAAGGCCCCACATAGAGGAAAGACTGGTTTGGATACAAAGAGGGAAAGATATCCTTGTCAGGAGAGACGTGCCTCGGAATGCCAGGCACTAGGTTGCTAGAGCACTGATTGTTATCATTCTCTCTGAATTTCTTGCAGCAGTTAACCTCTCAGCCTACAGAGAGAGCGCACGCTCTTCACTTCATTCTGAAGTGGGAAAAACAGTCTCTGTCAGCGGTATATCAGTATCTGCCAAGGTTCTTGCAGGTTTCCTTTACTGGAAAAAAGGAAGGGAATGACTGGCTAGACGACTATGTTGCCAGCCATTGCCTGAGGTACGTTGGATCCATCTGTCCAGGTTTGGCTCTGGTAGTGATAGACGAAGCTGAACGGCGAGGGATAACCAGCTGGATATGAGAATCCAGATGGGAAGTAGAACGTCAACATGTCTACGTAGGTTGGATTTACTGAATGGGAGCCGTATGGACCCAGATCACCTGGGACTGTTCCGTAGTCGAATGAACCAATGAACCCATGCGTGCTAGTAGCCGAAGGTGCGAAAGTCCCTGAAATCACGAATGATTCTGTTCCCTGGAGTGAGGCTGTCGCGGTTGTTGATTCTAAGACAGTGCAGACATCAGGACTTGGCACTCCGGCTGTAGTTGTAGAGGTGCCGACGAACGATTCACTGACCTGATAGTCTCCATTTGGAAGCGCCCATATCTGGATGTGCTTCTTGTAACTGTCCACTGCCCAGTAGCCGCAGTAACCACTGTCAGCGTCACCAGTGACTTTTGCAGTCACATTGACGACAAGCGTTGGCGATTGTGCCCGTGCGACCAGTGGTGTGGCTGTCAGCAGGACTAGAAAGAGTGCTGCTGTTACGCCTAGAAGCGTCTTCATGGTCAGAGTGGCCAGACCCTGCCCTGATATAAACAACGTTTCAATACAAACAGTACTTCATGTTTCTGCTGAATTCGAAGGTGGCCTAATGCCGCAGTCCCCTCCACACAGGCACATCCTCTCGTAGGCCAAGACTTCCTGTCTTGCTCCGCTAACTGCCTGTATTTTTTTCTGAATTTTTTTGCAGCAGTTAACCTCCCCGCCTACGAGAGAGTGAGTAATGTGCGGTCGCTGGCAAGTCCCTGGTTCAAATCTGCGACGAAGGCGAAATCTCAATCGTCATGGTAGTTCCGCCAAGTGAGCCGCGCGGTTGGATGACCACCTCATCAAATTCAGGTTTCTCGGACCCGCTTCTTGACGAGGAGGGCCTTCAGGGTTATCCATTTGCTAGGTCTTCCTTCCCTCTCCAGAGCGAATGGCTTCGGCTTCCTTCGCAGACTGTATTTCGCGCCAGGAGCCAGGTCTGGATGAACGCGGTCGAGCGCCCATACTCCACGGGGCAGCATCCTCTCGTCCAGCATCCTTAGGGCCGGCTTCATCCGCCGGTCCCCTCCATAGCCGAGCCTGGTAAGGAAGTCCATCCCGACCAGGATGTCATAGTAGTAGTGGTTGGGATAGTGGAGCCTGAGCCAGGGCGCATACCTCGGTTCGCCGTCGTCAAAGAGCCGCGTCTCCAGATAGAACTCCGTTCCCCTCTCGATGGAGCGATTGATGCTTCTGGTCCTCAACTGCCTGGGAAGAGCCGCGTAGGCAGCCATCCCCTCCCAGCCGTCGAGGGTCCCCGTGTCGCTCTTGAAACAGTGCCACCCGCCGTCCTCCTTCTGGTCTTCTACCAGTCTGTCAAAGAGCTTCTTCACCCTCCGATCTCTGGCGTAGCCAAAACGGGTGAGCATCCGGGCGGTGTTTCCAACGATGCACACTTCGTCTTTGAAGATGTTGTCTTTGGGCGGCGGGGGCATCCACTCTTTGAAGTATAGACGCGCGACCTTCCTGATCTGAGAGTTCGTCTTGGTCAACCCAAAATCTGAGAGAATCAACGCCATCCAGTTGGTAGCCGTATACTTGGGGCCGTACAGAGACCCTTCGGGGCGTGACTCCCAACGGCCGTCGGGGTTCTGTAGCTTGAGGATGTCCGAAGCCCACCCCTTTCCCGCAATGTCGTCATAGGCTTCCCTCACGTCGGGGTCGCCAGGCTTACGGTCCAGGAGTTCTGTCAGGGTGAGGTAGCGGACGACGGGCTGACTTTCCTCGAGGAGCCACGCGACTGCTCTGGAGTTCAAGAAGGCGCAGAGCGCCGACCGAGGGGCGGCTATAACTCGATCGTCGCCGTCAAGCTCTCTGACGGCGCCATTTCAGAACAATCGAGCTTAATACCGGCAGATGCCTGTTCGTCGGCGTGAAGTTCCGATTCTACTATAGTGGGATAAGGGTGAGGGACCTCAAGAAGTCTCTCGAATTCTATACAAAGGCGGTGGGGATGAACGTAGTCAGCAAGGGGACGATGTCGCACGGTGGAAAGTGGGTCCACCTGCGAGGCAAAGGATCGGAGCAGACGCTCGAACTGAACTGGTACCCGAAGGGCTCGAGATTCTATACCGAATACACCACAGGCGAGGAACTCGACCACCTTGCGTTCAAGGTGAAGGACGTCGAGAAGGCGTTCAAACAGCTCGTCAGCAGCGGCGCTGTGCCCGCGGTCTCCCCAAAGGAATCGAAGGGAACCGAGGTGTACGTCAAGGATCCGGACGGAATCTGGATAGAGCTGCTCGGGCCCTAGACCTTCGTCTTCACGCCGACGTTCTTGAGGAACCGTTCGAAGGCTTTGTCTGAGATCCATTCCACCTTCAGGTATTGGGCGACCTGCCCCTCGTCCATGCCGAGCCTCCGAGCTTCCTTTACCGCGGCCTTGTATGCCTCGACTTCGGTTGGCCTCTCGACGTACTCGTACCTCCTGTCCCACAGCTCCTTCCCTTCCCTGTGCTGGCGTATGTGCACAAGCTCGTGAATGACGTCGAGGTAGATGTCGACTTCCCTGCCTTCCTTCAGGTACTTCGAGCACACTACGATGGACCCCCTGCGGTCGTCTATCTTCATGTAGCCCCGGCGCCTCGATATCTCAACCGAGAGGTTGTCCAGGACCTCACCTGTCTTCTTCCCGAAAATCGTCCTGACCGCCCGCACGCGTTCGAACCCGCCGAAGACGCTCGTGAAGGGGTGCAGACCGAGCTTTGTCTTCCTGTCTATGCTGACTACCAAGTCCAACGTTTTGGGAAGCGGCTCTTCAATCGTCATTTGAGCTTTCTTTCTAGGACGCGCTTGGCGTACATCTTCTCGAACCCATTGCCTAGGTAGAACCTGAGCGCCCCGTCTGACTCCAGGGTCTGGAGGACGAGAGACCTGCCTTCCGAATCCGCGATCTGCCTGCCCTTCGCGAGCAGAGCTGTCGCGATTCCGTGCCTCCTGTGCTCGGGTACCGTGCCCACGCAAAAGGCGCCCGCGACTCCCGGGGTCCTGAAAAGGGCCAAAACCCCCGCGGTGTCTCCTCTGACCCTGGCTTCCAACAGCGTGGCATCCCTGGATCGCAGAAGGGAGGACGCTATTGGGGCGACGACACCGGCAAGCTCCTCACTCCCGTAGAAGGAGCGGAGATAGGCCGTGGTCCAGGCTCGCGCCTCCGTGGACGCGGTCACCTTCTGCGAACCGTCATCGCCTGTCCGACCCCTCGACAGGAGCACGGTCATGCTGTCTACCTGCCTGTAGCCGGCGGCGAGCAACGAGCCAAGCCTCCTGCACGACTCGAAAGTCAGGCACGTGGTGTTCATCCCGCGGCGGGAGAAGTGGTCCTCGGCCCAGGCCGTCGTCTTCGCAAGTCCTCGACAGGTGAAGGATCCTGCCCGATTGAAGAAGCTCTCCCTGAAATCGTCGGAAGTCAGAAGGTAGCCGTCGCCGTGCCATCTGAGCGACGCCCAGTTGGACCACCACCTCAGCTCGTTAAGCTCGACGCGGAGTCTGTCAGGGGCCTTCGAGCAGGTCCACCCCCAGAATCCTCATCCCCCTGATTGCAGAAGCTGCGAGAGCCGACGCCTTTTCCCGGGAGACCTCCCGGGACGCGGCCCTGAGACTGCGCTCCGCCCACTCAAGCGCCCTCGGGCTGTCGAAGTCGTCGTTCAGGGCGCGCTCAAACTGAGCCAGAGAGCCTCCGTCCCCGTCTTCCTTCCCACCCAACTCCACGGCGGTCCTGCGCATCTGTTCCAGCCTTCGCTTCGCCGAGCCGAGTCCGGCCAGGTCCGCCTCCCTCCTGTAATGGGTGGAGAGGAGGGTGAACCTGAGCTCGTTGGCCGTACAGGTCCTGAGGGCATCCTTTACTGTGAGGACGTTCCCAAGGGACTTCGACATCTTCTGCCCCTTCGTTTTGAGCAGGTTCGTATGCACCCAGTGCCTGACGAAGGGTCTCTTCCCGGTGAGGGATTCCGCCTGGGCTATCTCGGCCTCGTGGTGAGGGTACACCAGCTCGTAGGCGCCTCCATGGATGTCGTATTGAGTGCCGAGGATGGGGATGGTGACCGCCGTGTCCTGGATGTGCCAGCCTGGGGAACCGAGCCCCCAGGGGCTCTTCCAGCGGCCGTCGATGAGGACCTCTGGGCGCCAGAGCGCGAAATCATTGAGGCTCCTTTTGCTCTGGGAGAGCTCGAGCGGCCTCAGAGACAGGTCCCTCTTCGACTGGTGGGAGAGGCGTCCCCAACGGCTGAACTTCGCAGTGTCAAAGTAGACCCAACCGTCGGCCTCGTAGGCGTAGCCCTTGTCGATGAGTGACCCCACCTGCCGTATCGCCTCCTCGACATGGTGAGAGACAGGCTCGAAGCGGGAGACTGCGATCTTCAGCGCCTCGAAGTCGCGAATCAACGAAGAGATGACCCGCTTCGAATACTCCAACGGGTCTTCCCCGGCCCTGGCTGCGGCCTGGGTGACTTGCTCGTCAACATCAGTTATGTTCATCAGGTAGAAGATGTCGAAACCCAGATGCCTGAGATATCTCGCCAGGGCATCGAAGAAGACGTAGGTCCTGGCGTTTCCCACATGAATCTCAGACTGGACCGTAGGTCCGCATACGAACATAGAAACACGGGGCGGGTGGCGGGGACGGAATGGTTCCCTCCTACCGCTCATCGTGTCGAACAGGGTCAGCTCGTTTTTCAAGGCACGAGTCGCCCACCACGGGAGGCTGGGTATTAGTTTTTGAGCATGGCGAAGGACGACTCCCCAAGGTTGTTCTACGAAGACAAGGTGACATCGTTCCGGGACCTGGCGAAGCGGCTGCGCTCCCTTGACCAGGACGCAGGGGTAAGGCTGACCGGAGGGTCCGGCAAGGACAGGTTCTTCGTGTTTGTTACCAGGTTCGGTCGCAAATACACCATGATGACCTATGCCATGGGAACGGGAGGGGCGCCGCAGGAGAGGCTCAGGACCTTCGAATTCGGAAGCCCTGGTGCGGTGGAGGAGGCGCTGAAGAAGCTCGTCCGGGGCCGGCTGCAGGCTTGGGTCTACTGAGCGACGACGAGCCTTCAAGGGCGCGATTAATATCGGAGCGGCCGTATCGGCTAGTCATGGAAGAGCCGAAGGCGATTCACATCGTGTATGCTGAGTGGTGTCCTCACTGCGTCCCCGTCACCGTCGAGCCCCTGAAGGAGAGGGCGAGGGAGCTTGGCATTCCGTGCCTCCTGTACGACATTGACACGGACAAAGTGAAGATTGCCGATGACCTGGTAAGAAACCACGGAGACTGGTCTCCCGACTACCTGATCCCGCAGGTATTCCTGGAATATGGCGGGGGAAAGATTGAGCACGTCCTCACGGGGGACCCCAAAGGGGTCGAGCTGACAAGGAGGGCTGTCGAGGACCTCCTGGCCGGCGGATCCCTGGGCGCGAGGTCACCTAAATAGCGGTCGCCTGACCGTCCTGCCATGCCAGGCACAAGCCTCGATCAGCTCTACACGAAAGTTGCAAGAAAGGCCCTAACTGAGACGTTGCAGGTCAAGAAGGGGGACTCGGTCACGGTCGAAACCTGGGACAACGGAATCCCCTTCGCCAGGCGGGCGCTGGCCGAAGCAAGGGCCATCGGGTGCACGGGCATAATGATCTATGAGGACGAGAAGGCCTACGTCGAAGGCGTCAGGAGGGCTCCTGAAGATGCCGTCGGCGTGATGGGGAAGAACGAATACGCGCTGCTTTCCGGGACGGACGCCTACATTTTCATACCTGGGCCGGCCCTCGGTGCCCACTCCAAGGCCCTGAAGCCGGACGAACGGGACCGCTCGACGCGATACAACTCATCGTGGTACGATGCTGCCCAGAAGGCGGGGCTGAGAGGGGCAAGGCTCTCCTTTGGATATGTCGGCAATGACCTGGCCAAGGTCCTGGGGAAGGATGTCCAGGACGTTGTGCGTGCCCAGCTCAAGGCGGCCCTCGTAGACTTCGGCCAAATCTCCCGCTCCGCGGCCAAGATCGTCCCTCGCTTCGTGGACGGGGCCAAGGCTGAAGTACGAACAGCGAAGTCGGCCCTCACATTTTCCCTGAAGGGAGAGCTCGGCGTCGAGGACGGGCGGATTGACGAAGAGGACAAACGGACGGGCAACAACATGACATACCTGCCGCCTGGGTTCGTTTCCAAGGACGTGGAACCGGAAAGCGCCAACGGAAGCATCGTCCTGACGGACACCCTCACCGACTACGGCGTCATACCTCGAGCCAGGCTCGACTTCAAGGACGGGAGGGTCGTGTCTTGGGAATCGACGGCGAAGGCCGCCATGAACAAGATCTTCGACTCGGTCCCCCCCGAGGAAAGGAGGCTGAGGGCGCTCATCTTAGGGCTCAACCCCGAGTTGGGATACGGGTTGGGGCAGGACAGGTTCGTCCAGGGTGCTTTGAATCTTGGAGGGTTCGGGTTCAGGGGCTTGGTGAAGAAGGGCACCCTGAAGATTGATGGTTCAAGGGTCGTCACGGAAGGCCGGTTGGTCTAGCCACGCCCTGTTTCTGAGGGGGGAAGGGTTCAATTCCGGAAGATCCCCTCGAATCCCTGGGTTGGCTTGGTCCCCGCAAGTAGCTCTACCAGGTCTGGGTCGCGCCTCGCCCTCAGAAGCTTTTAATGAAACGGCCCCTGCGCGGCGACGTGGGTCTGGAGGAGGCTCTTCTCGCCGAGTACGCCTCTCTTCGGAACGAGATAACGGTCGATCAGAATCGGAGCACCACGGTCTTCACCTTCTCCATCGCGATTGCCCCCGCGATACTCGGACTTGTGAACGCAGGGTCGGTGAGTCCGTTCCTCTATCTCACGCCACTGCTGGTGATTCTGCCCGCCAGGTACTACATGGACAGCCTCGACAGGGCCATCTATCAGAAGGCGCACTACCTCAGAGATGAAATCGAACCCAAGGTCGACGGCCTGAACTGGGAGACACATCTCCATACTGTCAGGAAGAACCGCTGGGCCTGGTACGGACAGACGTTTTCTGTCAGCCTCATCTACTCGGCCATGGCGGCGGTCAGTCTTGTCATTTTCGTGAACTCTGGCATTGGCACGCTGAGCTCGGCCGTGATCGTCTCCACGGTGGCCCTCGCCTGCATCCTCCTGGGGATTGTCTGTGTGTGGCTGCCGTACGGGACCCACCGCCCTTGACAGGGAGTCAGCGTTTCGTCCTGGGTCCTGACGCTGGATTCGCAGTTCCGAGAGAGACGCTCAGGGCGGCGTTGATCAGGGCCGCGTGGGTGAGGCCCTGAGGGAAGTTGCCCAGCGCTTCGCCCGAGCGAGGGTCCAGCTCTTCCGAATAGAGGCCGAGGTGGTTGGACTTGGAGACCAGGGCCTCGAAGAGCGCCTTCGCCTCCCTCGATCTCCCGAGGCCGACGAGGCAGTTCACCATCCAGAAGCTGCACGGGAGGAAGGGGTTGTCGTCCCCAGCGAGGCCGTCCCGGAACCGGTAGCGCCGGACAAGCACTCCGTCGGACAGATCCTTCGTAATCCCATCTATCGTCGACCTGGCTCCCGGGTCGGCCGCCTTGAGCGAGCCGAAGAAGGGCACCAACAGGAACGACGCGTCGAGGGCCCGGGCACCGTAGAACATGGTGAAGGCGGACTTCGGCCCGGACCACCCGCTGCGCTTGACCTCGGCCATCAGCGCGCCCATGGCCCGTCTCCACCTCGACGCGCTTCGGAAGTCCCCAGAACCCGATGCAAGGCGCGACGCCCTGTCCAGGGCTGCATAGCAGAGCATCTTCGAAGTGACGTAGTGCCTTTGCTTCTGCCGTATCTCCCAGGTGCCGTGGTCCGGCTTCCTCCACGCTTTCGAGACGTAGTCGGCGAGGGGACGGGCGAACAGCTCGTAGGTTCCCCTCGGGAGCCTCCCGGTCGCCTGGCGGAGCGAGTACACCAAGTCCATGGCGAAGCCGTAGACGTCGAGCTGAGATTGGTCCTCGGCGGCGTTTCCGACCCTGACGGGCCTGGAGTGCTCATATCCCTCGAGGTGGGCAAGTTTCCTTTCGGTCAGGTCTGAATCGTCGTCGACCCCGACAACGACGGGAAGCCCGGCAAATTGTCCGCCGTAGGCCGAGACCAGCCGGCTCACGTACTTCCGGGCCTCTTCCGTGGGGCCGAGGCGTACCAGGGCTCCCAGGGCGTAGGCGGTGTCCCGGATCCACGAATACCTGTAGTCCCAGTTCCTGCCGCCCCCTTTCAGCTCCGGAAGGGAAGCCGTGACAGCGGCGACCATCTCGCCCGTGGAGGAATACTGCATGAGCTTCAACGCCAGCGCCGAACGAAGGACGGCGTCCTTCCAGGGTCCCCTGTAGATGATGCGGCGAGCCCATCTCCTCCAGTACCGGACTGTGCCAGACAGAGCCCTGTCCCATTCGTAATCGCCTACTGGTCGGGGATGCCGCCTGCCATGGGAGACAATCAGCCACGCGCTCTCGCGCCTCGAAAGCGAGAACTCCGCGAAGGCTGAGCCATCCTCATGCTTGAATCCCAAGTCAGCGGACAGAGAGAGCCTGTCTCTGCCGTCTGAAGCTACGCACCCATTCTTGACGACGGTCAGGCGCGTCTCTCCCAGGGCGTACCCTGGGCGGGGTTGGAAAATCGCCCTGAACGCGATCGACCCCTGGGTGCACTCCACCCTTCTGTGGATTTGGTCGCGGATTTGCAGTCTGCCGCCTACCTCTTCGCAGGGCATGTAGTCCGTAAGCAGCGCCGCTCCATCTCTCGTCACGAACTTGGTGGTAAGCACATTGGTGTTCAGGACATATGACTGGCGCGCAGAGAACTTCGATGACGGGCATATCGAGAACCGCCCTCCTCTTTCGTAGTCCAGGATTGCCGCGAAGACGGACGGGGAATCGAACCTGGGCAGACAGCACCAGTCTATGGTACCCTCGCTGTCCACAAGGGCGGCCGAGCGAGTGTTCCCGATGACCCCATGTTCATTGATTGGTTTAGGTGCGGTAGACTCTCGAAGCACAGCCTTGGTTCTAGTGGAGGCCGACGGCTTATACAGGTTGGGTCAGTTCGGCCAAGATTCCCAATCTGACGGTCAGGTCCGAGGGAGCACCGACTACACCCACCATTATGCGAGTCGGCCCCCCATGGGAACATCTCCTGCGCCGTTCTGTGAGGACCCCCGCAAGCCGTGTGGATGACGGGAGATGATTGGCGCTCTGATCTGTTGTTCGTCCTTTTCAACGAAAAGACGCCGCAAGCGGGATGGCCCCGAGCAATGAGGAGCGTGCGGTCGCTGGGACGCTTAGGCCGCATTGGCCAATCCCCGCCTGCTCAGATACCCCGCGTTAAATGCGACCCCGCCCACCTACCGTATGACCCCGGACCAGATATACGACTACGACCTGAGAATCGCTGAGAAGAAGCTCGGGGAAGACCCGAAGGCAAGGCCTCAGGACAGGAAGGTCATCCAGGCCTTCATGAAACGCATCAGGCCCCAGGGAATATCCATCGGGCGCCAGGCGAAGTACGTCAACCTGCTGCACCGCTGCGCCCAGCTGATCCGCGTGCCTTTCAGCAAGGCGAAGCGCCAGGACATCGAGGATCTGGTCACCCGGCTGGCCGACCACGAATTCGTTGTCCGGGGCCCGATCGGGTTAGACTGGGCCGGTTCGTTTACCAAGTTTGCTTCTATCTAGCTCCTGTTCTTCAGCCAAATCGGCAGACAGGTTGCGTCAAACTAATTTTTGCAGATTCAGGTTGGGCACCAAGTATAACCGTCTTCTTGTTATAACAAGGAGACGCTTCGACAAAGTAGTTTGAAGCGGGTACAAGCAACTATGTACTATAATTGGACTTATAACGTGAACGTTCTAGTATACTATAATAATACTTATAAATAAACCAAGTTGGAATAGTATGTTGAGAATCACAACAAACAACAAGCACACATTCGCCGAAGATCAGAACAGACTAATCAGAGGTACCAAGACAGACAGAGTCTACAGAATTCTACTCTGCAATACCGAAAAACCCCTCACGCAGTACAGGGTGGCAAAACTCGCCCAAACAGAAGAAATCCACGTGAGCCTAATCATTCGTTACCTGGAAAAGCTTCGACTAGTCCAAGGCACCAAAGTTACCGATTACAAGGGGCTCTTTGAGAGATGGGGCCATTTACGCATCAAATACCAATCACAAAGCTATATGCTCCCAGAGATTCTGAAGCTGTTGAAGAACACTCGCCTAGAGTACGGCCTAACGACATACGTGGCGGAATCTAAAATCAACCGATACCTCTTCCCAACCAAGACCGAGTTCTACATTCGTGGTAGCGACTTCGACGCTTGGCATACACTCCTGGTGAATGAAGGAGCGTTGGTCGGCGGAGGTAACACAAGATTGAGATGGTACGACGACCAGGTCCTCTATTACTCGTTCACAGCTGATGGGTATCGATTCGTATCAATACCACAGTTGATAATCGACCTACGGAGAGAAGTAGGTCCCGCCGCTGAAGCTGCCGAACTGTTGATGAAGAAATTTGACGAACTATTGAGGCTCAACAGACAACATCTAGACCATTCAACTCACATCGCAAGCATGAGGAGTTAATCCAATTGTACTCTGATAAGGAAACTGGATTCTCCAGGCGTTATTTGAATCAAATAGTGAAAGTCATCACACAGCCATATTGCTTGATCGGTGGCTGGGCGGTCCGCCACACTCTTAACAAGAAATTCAAAGCGGTAACCGGGAGCGAGTATCCTGGGTCGAGAGACATTGACCTTGGGTTCCACCTAGACATCAAATGGAATCCAAGTCAGTTCAAGGTTTCGGCGCTTGGGAAAGCAATCAAACAGATGGAATCAATGGGATTCGAATCAGAGTCGTTCAGATTCGTCAAGCGATATCACCTCTGGGAAGAGAGGGAGCTGACGGCCGAGGAGGAACGAAGCCTTCCTCAATACGACACATTCAACCTCTACATTGACGTACTTGTGGATACAAACGATCTTGGGAGATTCAAGGTTGCGGGATTCAACGTGCTGGAGGAACCACTCTTGGCTAGGGTTTTCGCCGGAACTGACTACGTCAAGACAAGGTTGGCTGGTGTTGAGGTCATGATGCCGACACCAAGCCTCTTGATTGAGATGAAAGTGAAATCGTTTCCTGATAGGACACAAGATGATAAGAAGACTAAGGATTTGATGGATCTATGCGGGCTTATTCAATACTCAGGCACGAAACTCCCTGTTCTCTCCAAGAATGCCTCAAAGAGGTTCGAGCAGGCAGTGAAGAAGATCAAAGAAGAAGAATGGAAAAGTATTGCGGGAAGCCTAGGCGTCTCTACGTCTTCTGCTAAGCGAATCGCTCGTTCTATTTCTCAGTAATAGAACTGATTTTTCAGAAATAATCGAAGTTCGAACGACATCAAGCACGGCTCTAGTGTTCTAATCTTGAAAGCATGGCCATGATTGACTGTGGCGCACGAATCACGCCCCACCAGAACAGAATCGGACTAGTTCGGGGTTCCGAACTTATTTCTGACAGGATAAGTTCGAGGGTTCGAAACTTACTTCGGGGCTTCCGGTGTTCAGGATTGCCGTGAGCTTCTGATGATAATACGCGGCGTGTGCGCATTAATCCAGGGACAACGGCAAAACTAGAATAGACACAATGGTTCGTCCCCGGTCTCGCGGCCATCAACTGGCTTGTCCTGCACGGGGTCAGTGTGACACTCCTCAACTGGAGGGGAAATATCCTCGCGCAGATACTGCCGGAGGAGCCGATTTCAAACGAGCTGAAGATAGCCCTGTACCAGTCTTATCTCGACCAAGAGAAGCGCCTCCTGATTGCCAGGACCATCATTGAGACCAAGGAGAGGAGGCAGCAGGAGTTCCTCTCAAGCCTCACAAAGAACTACCCCATCCATGTCCCGAAGATTCCCTATCTTTTCAAGCCTGGGTCAGTGAGCAACGTCAGAAACCACGAGGCCAGATACGCGGTCGAATACTTCAAGCAGATACAGAAAGTGTCCAGGGAACTTGGTTTTGAGTTCAGGGGCAGGACCG
>JACWAI010000036.1 GCA_014874415.1 Nitrososphaerales archaeon | reverse complement strand
TCCTTCCGCATCGAAGTAGCCGCGGGCGTAAGCAACGATGGCCTCGCGCGAACGATGACGCTCTGGTCCGAGGAACGAACGAGAGAATTCCACAACGTATAGGTTGCGAGCCTTCCCTTCGCGGTAGACCCAAGCACGGCCTCCCTCAGCCTCAACCAGCTCTGTGAGGAACCGAACATAGCTCTCTTCTCGCTGAGCTATTCGGACAGTTTTCTCTCGGACAGTGCCATCATGCATCGCGCCCCAGATGTAAGAGCGGTTCAGCATCGTTCGAACAGGGTTGTGGAGCCGCATAGACCCCTCGGAGGGAGGGGTGCGAAAGTGAGCTCACGCTCGACAACTACCCAAGAAAAGGGGTGGATTAGACGCTCGCAATCGGGGCCGAGGGCCCTCTCTACCTTGCCAAGGCCTCCTTGTAGATAGCTTAGGAGGTGATCCATCTGCAGGTTCCCCTACAGATACCTTGTTCACGTGCTCCCCATGTCGCCATGGGGCGTGGACTGTATCATCATCCGACGCGCCTCGCGTCGGAGCCCGGCGTGCAGTCTCTGAGGGTTCCGACCTCCTTGAGATCGGCCTTCCCTGCGGATTGTCCGCACCTCGAGATTGTTACCACTTGCGCGGTACTCGGGGATACTCGGAGTTTCCCGCATATAGCCAGGTTTGTTCCGGTTCCTTACGGATCCGGAGTCGCAACACACATTTTACGACTTAGCCCTCCTTGCTGAACCTAAGTTCTAGCGCCGCAAGAACGACACCATCACTCAGGCTCAACTCGGGTGGCTTGACGGGCGGTGTGTGCAAGGAGCAGGGGCATATTCACCGCGTGATGTTGACACGCGATTACTACGGAATCCATCTTCGTGAGGGCGGGTTACAGCCCTCAGTCCGAACTACGAACGGGTTTCGGGATTGCCTCCACCTTTCGGTGTCGGAACCCATTGTCCCGTCCTTTGTAGCGCGCGTGTTGCCCGGGGGATTCGGGGCATACGGACCTACCGTTGACCTCTCCTTCCTCTGACTTAGCGCCAGCGGTCCCCTTAGTGTGCGCCCCTCCCGGAGGAAGGACTCGCAACTAAGGGCGAGGGTCTCGTTCGTTATCTGACTTGACAGAACGCCTTACGGTACGAACTGACGACGGCCATGCACCACCTCTCCCAAAATCAAGCAAGGTCATCAGCCTGGCCTTCATGCAAGGGTCGCCCCCGGTGAGTTTTCCGGCGTTGAATCCAATTGAACCGCACGCTCCTCCCGTTGCGGTGCTCCCCCGCCAATTCCTTTAAGTTTCAGTCTTGCGACCGTACTCCCCAAGTAGCAGGCTTAACACCTTCGCTCCGGCACCGGGCGCCCCCGTAGGACCCCCGACACCAAGCCTGCAGCGTTTACACCCAGGACTACCGGGGTATCTAATCCCGTTTGCGCCCCTGGGCTTCGTCCCTGACCGTCGGATCCGTTCTAGCGCGACGCCTTCGCCACTGGTGGTCCTCCCAGGATTACAGGATTTTACCCCTACACCAGGAGTACCTCACGCCTCTCCCGGTCCCAAGTCAGGCGGTCTCCCCGGAGTTCCAACCGTTGAGCAGTTGGATTTACCCAGGAATCTACCCGACCGGCTACGGACGTTTTAGACTCAATAATAATGAGCACCACTCGGGCCGCGGGTATTACCGCGGCGGCTGGCACCCGTCTTACCCGGCCCTTACTTCTCATGCTTTTTAGGCACGAGAACAGCGAACACAAAGTGCTCGCACTGGGAGTTCCCCCATCGTGGTTTCCCACATTGTGGAGTTTTCGCGACTGCTGCGCCCCGTAGGGCCTGGATTCGTGTCTCAGAATCCATCTCCGGGCGACTACTCCCATAGCCCGTACCCGTCGAAGCCTAGGGGGTCTT
>JACWAI010000035.1 GCA_014874415.1 Nitrososphaerales archaeon | reverse complement strand
GCCAAAACCGGTTCAGCCAGTGCTGAACTGAAATTTGCCAAAGTGCAGTAATTAAGTGCATCCCACCGGGCCCGTCTAACAACCAGCCCCGCCGCTCAACGAAGCAGGTCTTGGATTGTGGGGTACCTTCTTGATTCTCGTGGTTTGACCGCGACCCCATTCTCCGCGCACTGAGCCACGCATGCCATGCACCCGAAGCAGAGTTCCTCGTTGTAGACGGTGCACCTTCCGCCGGAATCGGTTCCAAACACGCCGACAGGGCACACGGCAGCGCACTCCCCGACGCCGTTGCACCTGGAGACCTTGACAGTGTAGGCATGCAAAGGACACTCGATCAACTGCGACCGGAGGGCAAGCCCCTGAATTACGCTCGGGACCCATGGGTTCTCCCAAGTTGGCATTGGAACGACGGCACCTTGGCCCTGACTGCGATTAATAAGAGACGGAGGCGATTTTCAGACTTGAGAAGACCTAGTTCCGCCCGGTCTCCGTAGGCGGGGCCTCCACCTGTTTGACTGGCCCTTCCGGCTCTTTCGGCTTCTTCATGCTCCTCCACACCTGCGAGACGTCGCGGGACTGGGTCGTCGGCCTCCAGTCTGAAATCCCTGACCACATGCTTGTAACGGGACGCTTAAGGTACTCCCTCGTGTACTCGGACAGCGGGTGCCAGCGGCCGTCATCGACTAGTCTCTCCTTCCTGATTATGACAGGCTTCGGCCTCGCCGACACAGGCATCGTCTGATCCAGCTCGACGGTCACCGCGTTGGTCGGGCACTCTCGCACGCATATCTGGCAGCCTGTGCACCTCTCCTGGTCAATGAGGTACGGCTTCTCCATCATCCACTCCTTCGGAGGCACGCCCCCCATCACCGACCCCCAGAACGCAGTGTCCGTGGGCCTTGTAAAATCAATACAGGTGGAGGGGCAGAGGTCCATGCAGGCTCCACAGTTCATGCATTTCGTCTCGTCGACGATGAACTTGTAGAGCCCCAATGCTCCTCTACCCTATTGTATGTAGTCGACGCCGTCCCTTGGGAAGGCGGTCGACGCTTGCACGGAACCGTTCGGAGTGTTCGCCTGCGGGCGCGGCTGACTCTGCTGGATTGGTGCCGCCCTGCCAGGGAGGCCCGTCGGTGAGACAGGTCCCTGGGTCTGGGAGATCCGGGGCGTCGGCTTGCCCATCCTCGAATGCAAGAATGGGTGCGCCAGCCCGAACATCCCGACCACGCCCAGTGCTGCAAAGCATGCTTCGAACGTCGCCATCGAGAGGTCGACGTTTACCTTCGAGCTGAATGTGTTGTAGAGTGTGGACCAGAGGCCTCCGGAGCTGCTCACCCCGGAGGGGAGCGTCGAAAGAGCCAGCGGGGTCTCTGTCACGAATATGGTCCCGAAGATCCACATGATCGTGCCGGCGAAGACGAGCACAGTCACTGCCCTGAAGGCACGCCTGCTCTCGTCGGCGTCGTAGTACAGCTTCGTGACCAGCGCGGCCCCGAAGAGCACCACGGAGACCGGCATGAACGGGACAGCCAGGTCATAGTCCTGGAAGGTGCCCGGGAAGTAGACTATGAGGCCCATGATGAACGCCATGAAGATGAGACCGTCCCTGATCAGGACATAGGTCAGCCACCAGATGTCCGCCCCGAGCCTCAAGGTGAATTTCTCGAGGGTCCTCAGGAAGTAACCTCTGGCGATCTGCAGAGAGAAGGCCATCGCCGTGACGAACACCATCGCCACTGCTATTGTGGTTTCAAGCCAAATGGACCCGCCCGCGACCAGTCCGTTCTGGTCGATGGCGTAGGCGGGGGCCGTGTTGAGTAGAAGGATGGAGGTAGTCGCGAGAATAGTTCCTACAAGCTTTCCTCTTTTTCCTAGGAAGCTCACGCGTTAGGGATAGGTTGCGGACGAGATAGGTGGATTCCCTAATAGATTAGGCGACCTAGAAGGGTGAACCCGCACCAATTAGTGGGCTGCGTGGCTCCGGACGGCAATATGGGTTGAGTATCCTAATCTAGCTCACGAGATGCTCGAGTCCCATTGGCGTACGTGAGGTTGACGGAATTTAGTCTTCCTGGAAAGGCACGCCCAGGGCGTTGGCCATTATCCTGCGCTCGGCGCTCCTAAGGATCTCGCTGAGGGTCGACGGCTTCACTCCCACGAGCTCGCTCAGCCCGGTGAGGCTTATCTTTCTAGGGAACTCGAAGTATCCCTGGGCGACCGCGGTCGCCATTATCTCCTTCTGCCTCCCCGTCAGCGTCGCTCTGCGTTCCAGAGGCGCTACGTCTTCGATCCTCGCCTCTATCCCCTCCTTCGAAAGCCTGGAAAGGACCTGTCGAAAGTCGCTCGTCTTCCTGGCTATGAACCTCCATTCTGACGGCTGCACTTCCGAGTTCAGCGGGCAGTCGAGGCAGACTATCGCGACGTCGTTCGAAGTGCGACAGATGGCTGGCCTGTCAAGGACCACCAGCAGAGGGGCCGCCTCTCCGGAACCCTCCTGCCCCTCTATGACCTGTCTTACGCCTTCGAGGTGCCGAATCTCCGTGGCCGTGGCACGCGCTTCCTGGTCTCCCCCTCTGACTTCAAGGAGCAGCGACATCCCCGTCTTGTTGAACGGCTTGCAGTCAAGGACGCTCAGCTTGGTCCCGTGAGCCTTGGCAGCGTCTTGGAGCTTGTTCTCCGTCTTTACCTGGAGGGCGATCTGTCTGAGCATTTCTGAACAGGTTAGGGTAAGCGGGAGTATTTAACGCGGGAATACGATTCCCATAGTTGGAAATAGCACCTTGCCCTTTAGGGCCCCTAACACCTTAGGGGGGACGCTTAACCGAAGGCCTCCCGTTACATCCGCCATGGCCTCGAAGGCGATGGAAACCGAAAGAAAAGACGAGTCGTTCTGGCGCGAGTTCCCTGCCATGGCCGACTACTTCAGCCCCGGCATCGTCCCACTGCTGCGGTACATCGGGCTCGATTCGAAGCAGGCGATGCACGAGTTCGGCGAGCTGGTAGGGAGGAACGCGGCGTCAAAGATGGCCGGCCTTACCACAGACCAGATGCTCGAGGAACTGTCGCAAGTCTGGCAGCGGTACGAGATAGGAGCTTTGACCATTGGCCGAGACCCGATGGTCATACAGATATCCAACTGCACCGTATGCGGTCAGCTCCCGGGCACGGGGGAGATGTTCGAGTGCGCGTTCCACGAAGGTTTCTTCCAGGGAGTCCTAAGCGAGCGCCTGGGAAAGCCCGTGAAGGTCAGGCAGGAGACCAACTACGAAGGAGACGCCGGCACCTGGTGCAGGCGCCTGTCAGTTAACGCCACCTAGACCCACCAACCTCGTCCCGCGGATCTAGCGCAAGCTCTCTTCACGAGGCTTCGCCGAGTACACGACGAGCTCTTCAAAGAATCCCCGTTCCGACGCGACCCGCTCGAGTGAAAAACCGTTGCCCTCGCACAATTCCTCAAACTCCCTCACCTTCGCCTCGTCGTTCAGCAGGAAGACTATCCTCCCGTTTCCCTTGACTACCCTTAGCGCCTCCCTGAGGAACGCCTTGGGCACCTCGAGCAAGCTCCCTCCATCGACCGCCGGGTCGTCCCTCGGCTCGGTCGCCAGATATGGCGGATTGAACGCGACCAGGTCGAACGTCGACGGCCGCAGGCATGTCGCTCCGTCGGCGAGAACGTAGTCGGCGCCCGCCTCCTTCCAGTCCGACATGGTCGGCTTGACCACGTCAGTCCCAACCGCGAGACCGAACCTCGGCGAAAGCTCTACGAGACCACCGCCGTTCCCTGCCCCTATCTCCAGGAAACTCCCTCCAGAGAATCCTCGGAGGGCCCTCCTCAGTAGCGCGGAGTCATCCGAAGCGAGATACGTTTCCCCAGTCATTCGGTAATGCCGTCGCCCTTGAACGACTTGTACTCGTCGGGGGTGAGCACCTGGGTGATGTTCTGGGTGGTGTAGAAGTACGCCGGAGTGCCGTCCGGAGAGAAGGCCGGGCTGTTGTCAGGGTTCTGGAGCCTGTAGACCTTGACCATGGCCGGCTTGATCCCCAGGACGGTCCCGTCCTCCAGGGCGTAGTAGCTGAACCTCTCCTGCAGCGGCTTGAACCCGACTAATTTCCCCTTTGGTTGCGGCGAAGGAATCATAGGCGGCCGTCCCTCGAGCCCGTTAAAAGGATGAGGAGGCCACTAACTTCTGCACCCCAGAGCTGTACTGGGCTGCCTTCTTGGCCGCACCAGCCTGCGCTTCCGGGACCCCCAGAATGGCTGCCGCCCGCCTCAGGACTGCCTTGCGGACGCCGTCCCTGATCTTGAATGAGACAGGCAGGGACGAGGCAAGCTTCACAAGATCCTCCGCCTCGAAGGGGAGCCTCGGTTCGACCCAGGCGGAGCATGCCCCCACATCTCTGATTCTGCCCCTCCTGGCATACTCCTGGAAGTCGGTCTGCATCAAGGTCCTGGCCGCCTCGTCGCCGCCTTCCTTCACCGCCTCGGCATACTTCGCATACCCCCCGAACTGCTCGTCGGCGAGCTGCCCGAGCAGGAGGACCCTGGCGCCAGCGTCTTTGGCCACCTGCGAGACCGTCGCGTACAGGCACCAGAGGCTCTTGTCCATCAAGGTCGGAGCGAATGGGAGCTCGAAGCCTCTGAGAGTTCCGGCGGTGTTCTCCGGCGTCAACTCTTTGACCACGAGCTCGACCCCCAAAGCATCGGCTCCCTTCCTAGCCATCACCTCGTCAACGGACCCCTTCACGAAGGCGGCGCACGCCACTGCCCGTACGTGTTTGATAGCGCACTTCGCCACGACCGAGCTGTCCAGGCCCCCGGAGAACGCCACCGCGACCATCGACTCCCCTCTGACAGCCTCCTCCACCGAGCTTTCGACAAGCCTCGCGACCTCGGCCGCGGCAGCTTCGAAGTCGCCGCGGAACGGGCTCAGAACCTGGACACCTGGTCCTTGATCTTCCTTGCAACGGCGGTCCCCACCTTGTCCACGGCCGCCAGCTTCTCCGCCGGCGCGTCCTTGACATCCTCCAGCGTCTTGAACCCGGCCGTGTAGAGCGCCCTTGCCCTCACCCTCCCGACCCCCTGGATCGTCGTGAGCTCAACGAGCTCTTCGCTCACCCCGCTTTCGACCCGCCTCCTCAAGACTTCAGCCTGCCTTACCATCTCTGGGACCTTGAACAGCTTCGAGAGCTCCACCAGCGCGTGAAGGAGCCAGTCGGCATTGTCCACCGCCCGGTGCATGTCGCCGGGCTCCACCCCCAGCCTCGACAGGAGCTGCTCCTCCCTCCATTCGTCGACCCACGCGTGGAGCGCCATCACGCTCCGCATGTCTTGCAGGACCCGGTCGTAGTCTGCAAACGCCCTTGATGTGTGTCGCTCGAGCATCTCCGACGCGTGCTCCTCCATGAACGCCATCGCCTGGTCGTAGTCCTTGCTCCTGAGAGGGAACTTGGGCTCGAAGTCTGGGGTAGACGCCACCAGTTGCAGAATCCCGGTGGTATAGTTCCTTCCCTGCTCGGCCCTCCTGACGCTCTCCCTGAACATCACCGCCGTCACCGGGTCGATGTAGAGCATCGAGACCCGCCTCCCGAAGTCAGTGGCGTAGAACAGGTTACCCTGCGACTCGAGGAGCCTCTCCCCCAGAAGGTACCCCAGCGCCTTTTCGGTCAGCCTCCCAGTCTCCTTGGCTCCCACCTGCATCGCCAGCAGGGTCTTGCTGAACAGGCCGTCCAGGTCGACCTTGGAGGTCCCGCTCCCCGTGGCGACCGTCGCCAGGGTGTGGGAGCGCATCGCAGACTCTTCCGAAAGCCTTGACTCGATGGGCTCAGGCGGCCCCTTGGTGTAGTGCTCCAGGAAGTCGGCGGACGACTGCGAGGGAGGGGGTATCATGACCGTCTCGCCATGATCGTCGTACTGCGGCCTTCCCGCCCTGCCTGCCATCTGCCTGTATTCCAGAACAGATATCTCGGAGTTTCCCCCGTGCTCGGCGTCGTATCTCGTCATGTCTGCGATTACGACCCTTCTCGCGGGGAGGTTAACTCCGGCAGAATTATGAACCACGAATGATCCCGCATAGCTCGAGTGCCCGTCCACTTCGAGATTGTGAACTAATCCAGAGTATTGCACGGTGTCGATCTTTCTAATGGGCATATAGTAATATTCGCGATCGATAAATCCCCGATTGTACTCTCGGTTCACATGAACGGTTCGTTTGGGCCTGAGGAGAACATCCTCCGCGAAGCGATGGTATTGCTTTCCTGAGATGGATACAGTGTAAAGATCGTGTTTGTGCGCTATCTGCAAACCCTTTCCTGACTTCTTCCCTGTCCTTCGTGAAACACCAAGGCATGGCATGAAGCCCATTTTCACCAAGGCGGCAAAAAGCTGCTTGGCCAATGTTCGTGAAGTTGTGCAGTACCTAGCTGCTTTAGGACCTGTTTTCGCAAGATTGCCATCGCCCCGCCACATCCCTCTTACAAAATGGGACAGTTTTTCGCTGGGAAGAAGGAGGAATTCGTGGGGAATTCTCTTCTCGAACGCGATGGTTCCAAACTTACCCCGCAATAGGGATGCGAGCTGTTTTGAACACGCGTACACTTTCCGCCTGTGCCT
>JACWAI010000034.1 GCA_014874415.1 Nitrososphaerales archaeon | reverse complement strand
GTGCTCGCCCAGCGCCCCCGTCGCCGGGACCAGTATGTTGGTGAGGTCCTGCACCCGGATGTTGACGTTGAACGCCTTCTGCCCCGTGGCCAGGGTCCTGTAGTCGCTGAACCACGCCTCCAGGATGTCCAGTGAGTTCGCCTGGTTCCCTGCGTAGTCTGTCGCAGAGTTGGGATCCCCCGTCTGGAAGTTACCGGGGGAGAGCGTGTGAGTGCCGCTCACGTCCAGGGTCGAAGTGGTGAAAGTCTGCCCATCGGTAGGGGAGGTGATTGTCACCCCGGCCGACGGGCCTTTCGCTACTCCCGCGCACTTCACCCCGGCGGCGCCCTGGGTGCAGGTCACGAAATTGCCGATGTTGGGGGAGCCGATCCCGGAGGCCGGATTCCAGCCGGGGCCGGCGGGGTAGCCGTTGCTCCCAGACGTAATGTCGTGGAAGGCGTACGTGTAGTACTGCGAGCTGAGTATGGAGTAGGCGAACGGGTTGTAGAAACCTATGGTGGCGTTGTTGTAGTCTTGGTAGACCGCGAGGGCGCCGGCGTACAGAGGCGAAGCGAGGCTGGTGCCGCCCCAAACCCCTCCCGTGTTCTGGCCCCCGTCGACCACGACGTCCACGCCTGAATTGGGGTCGGCTTCCATCGAAACATCTGGGACGCCGCGCCACTTTGCATCGAAACCGGAAGCCGGAAGGCCGGGCCCTGTCTGCCAGGACGGCCTCGGCACGCCGCCGCCGTAGTCGGGGCTCGTGGCGTTGTTCGTCGAATAGCCCCCGCCGGAACCGCTCCATGCGTCTTCCCCCTCGTAGGTGGAGGTGGCGCCGGTGAGAGGTAGCGACTCGGGAGGAAGGATGGTGGTCCCGCCGACCGCGGTGACCCATGGGTCGGTCGCAGGCCACCCCGTGTCGACGACCGAAGCGCCATTGGGGTTAAGTTGCGTGTTTCCGCTGTCGCCCGAGGACGCGAGGACCGTCTCGCCCAGGGCTGCCGCCTCCATGTAGAACGGGTCCGTGTAGGTCCCGTCCCCGCCCACGGCCGGACCCCCCGAGTAGGTCATGTTCGCCACGCATTCGCACTCGCCGAAGCTCTGAGAGATTATCAGTCCCCTGGTGGGGGCTGTCGTCGCAGGAAGAACACCCATCCCAGTCCCTGTTATCGCCGTGGCAATCGCTTCGTCGAGGCCCACGCCCGGATCGAACGAAACCATGTTGATCAGGTTGGCTCCGGGAGCCATGGAGTGGGCGTACTCGACGTCGATGCCTGTCTCGATGTCCCAGCCAGCGCCGGGGGGACAGACGCCGGCGTCGGCGCACGGCTGGCCTGGGAAGTTCGAAAGTATCCCGTTCTCGGTGTCTCCTGAAACGTCTGCTACGGTCGAGCTCGAATTCACCGTCTGCACGTTCACCGTGGGTATCGCCAGGCCGAACTGCAGGGAGAACTGGGCGGCGTCCGTCACTATCGTCTTGTCGCCGTATCCGGCATCGATGAGGACGATGGTCGAGCCCCGTCCGTCGACCCCCTTGGCTATCAGCCCGCTGTCGTTGTAAATTCCTTCAAGCTCCGACGGCACGTAGCCGAGCCCTGGGAGCGGGGGGGTGGACGGCCCTGGATTCGAAATGCTCGACGGGGTCCCCTGTACCTTCGCCAGGTCGGGCACGTAGAATGTGTAGTTCTCGAGGCCAACCACCGATGTGACGTATGGGGAGATCCCCGAAGGAAGGTAGAGGGGCTGCGTGTTCGCATAGAATCTGTAGTACCGGCCGGTGAACATCCCTATGCTCGTGCCGAACGCCTGCTGGAACTGGGCCACGGTCCCGACAAGGTTCAGGAGGAGCCTAGACTGGTCGGTGTAGGTCGATATCCCGTAGGACTGGAAATAGGCTACGGCCGAGCCGTAGGTCGAAGGGGATGGAGCGAACAGGGAGGAGTACTCCTGGGAGGTGAGAAACTGGTGATACATGTAGGAGCCCGGGGTGTAGATCGACTGGAGCGCCTGGTTGAGGAGGTCTTCCTGTGTCTTGTTGAAGAAACCCACCGAAGCCGCTATCACGAGGGAAGGCGGAGCCGTCCCCAGGGACGTGCCGATGGAAGCCGGGGTCGATGCCCCGACCTCTGCCCTGACCGTGCTCGTCCCCGATTGCAGGAGGGGGGTCGCGGCAGACGAGCCGAGCAGGATGGCGAGGACCAGAAACGTGAACGACGGTGAGCGCATCGACATCAGACTTTTCGGCGACCGGCGGCGTGCCGGGTGGCCATTACTCAACTGAAATTTCGCAGAGACCCCCTCGGGATATAATCAGGTAGTATCTGAAAACAGACGATGGGCACCATTTGCAATGATGTCTCCGCCGGGAGAGTATGTATCAAATCGGATACATCGTTGGGCGACCCTATAGTGAGATGATACAATCGCCCCTGCAAAACTATAATAGAAGATACCAGCCCCGCAGCAGTCGGGTCCTAGAAGACAAGTGGACGAGATAGAAGCCCTGTTCAACAAACAGAAAGAAACATCCACCGAGTTCGCCAGAGAGATGTCCGGGCTGCTTTACGCGAGATCTAGGATGAGCCCCCAGGTGGCCGCCAAGATGAACCTGAAGCTTGCGAAGACAGTCTTCAGCAAATGGTCCATAGAAATCCTGACGATCCTCTACAGCGTCAGGGCTGCGAGCTACGGGGACCTGAAGAGGGCGCTGCGAGGGGTAAGCTCCAGGACGCTTTCGGAGAAGTTGAAGAGGCTGGAGCAGGGAGGCCTTGTCAGCAGAGCCATAGTCGAGGGGAGGCCCCCGAGGACCACCTACTCCCTCACCGAGGACGGGATAACTGTGGCGAAGCTGGGGGAGCCCGTCTTCCTTTTCCTTGGGTTCAAGGAGGGGCTCTACACTTCACCGGACGCCATCGCGCCGAGCAGCAAGTGGTGACCGGTGCATCTTCCCGGAATAGCTACCTTCGAACCTTTGCACGGATAGCTTCCGATGCGACCCAGCGGTCGACGTATTCTCTTTCTCCATAGACTTCATGGCCACACCGGATCAGGGGCTTCGTGAGGTGCCTGTTCGCTCTGGGAGATGAGATGTACACACCCTTGACCAACGAGTCCCTCTTCGAGCCCAGCGAGAGCAGCTCGAACTTCTCCATGTTGAGGATGGCCGGGTGCAGGGAGGTGGCACGCCTAACCCCTCCGAAGGCGCGTATCCTGTCCCCTTGCACGAGGAGCTTCGCCGCTCTTCTGAGGTCCCCTGTCGGCTCGTAGGCGGCGACCATGCGGCTCCCCCCGCTACACCCCAGCTTGACGTAGACGTGGCCGCCGACCCCTGTGTCCACGCCTTCGACCGTCCCGTCGAGCCACCCGGACGAGTAGACCTTCCATTCCAGCTCGTTCTGCACATGCGCGTCGGTGTGCTGGTTGGTCACGTAGACCATGTGCCCCTGCAGCGGCTCCTCGTGCCTGAGCATCGCGAACGCATTGACGACAGTATCGGGCGCGTCCCCCCTCACGCCTGCGAATACAGGGTCCGGCCCATGGGGCGCCACCAGGACCTTCCTCTTCTGATGGTCGTAGTTGTTGAACGTGTGGGGGAACGTGGCCGAGTCCATCTCTTTCACGGACGCGCTGTCGATCATCCTTCGCGTACCCCAGAACTCCTGCTTCCTGTAGGCGATGAGCTCGTAGGTGTGGTCGAACCCTTCGTCGAACCCAAGCGAGCTCGCAGCGCCTACGAGCCCCATGCCGTTGCCAAGCTCGAGGGTCTTGACCCCGTTGTCCTTCAGGAACCGCCTGATGGTGTGGGGGCTCACCACCCCCGAGAGGGCCTGGAGGTACATCGGCTTGAATTTCTCGGCGAGGGATGGGTCATGCAGGAACACCATCCCCGAGTTGGCTCCCCCATCTACGTCGGAAAGTTCGGTTACTTTGGCTGATATCCTCTCGAAAGCCAGGTCCGGGTCGTCAGCTTCGACCCGGAGGTACACGGCCGCGTTCCCACGCGTTTTGAACGGGATGTTTGGGTTGAGGCGGACAAGCCTGGGGTAAGGGAGCACTCGGACAGCCGGGCTGAGGTCGCAGGCGATGCGATAGGCGAGGTAAGTGGTGCAGTACCCCCGAGATGAGTCGGTGTCGTCGATGCCGACGAGAAAGCGCATGGAAGGGCGAGTTGGACCTGACTTATTTTAACGTGGGAGGACGGTTTCTACGCTTCGACCACGATCATGGTGAGGGTGCTCCTCACCTTGTCGAGCCTGCGTATGTGCCAGGTGATTGTCTCCTTGACCTTCTCCATGGTGTCTGCCTCGACCCTGGCCACGATGTCGTAGACACCGTAGACCACGTAGACTTCCTTGACGTTTGGTATTTCACGAAGTTTCTTTAGTAAATCTTCCTCAGCACCAAGGTCAGCATTGACTAGCACAAAAGCTTGCGGAATTTTGACTCACTTCCTCTCTCCCCTCTATGACAAGGTGCAGTAATAACCGTTGCTGCTTAACAACTAGGGCCGCCTCATTTGATGTGCCTCGGTACACGACGTGGCTTCAAATCGCCGGCTATTTCGACGGTGATGGCACAGTCTATTTCTCAGATACTTCGAACAAGCCATACAAACTCAGCGTCTCCTTGGTATTCGTCGACCAGTCTCATGATCAGATTAGATGTGTGAAAGACTTCCTCAATGATCATGGAATAAAGACCAGCAACATTCTCAAGAGGTCCGACTCGGAGGCATACGAACTAGCAATCAGCGAATTCAAGGCCGTTAAGAAGGCCTTAAGACATATGGTTCCATTTCTGTGCAAGAAGGAAATCGAAGGCCGCGGGGCGCTGGACTACTACGAAGGCAGGATAACCGGCAACGATCTGGTCAGCGTATTCCAAACAGAAGTCAACGCGGGTCGTCGTGAGAACCATCCCCACAAGGTTGTACTCGATGTACTGTATACCCGGCCAGAGGGGGATAGAATCATGAGACGGCTAAGGAGCGAGAAGTTTGGTAGTGCGTTCGGAAGGTTCAGGGCAAAGGTCACAATCGAGGACTTCCGGAGAATCCGAGAAGAATATTTTGATCTAGGGAAGGATTTGGTTGACCTAATCGAGAACTATCCCAAATATTCTAAGGAGACTATCCGCAGGATACTTGGGAGAGATAGAGGTTATGTTGGTGTTAAAGGCATCGGCCGCGTCGACACCACCGACACCACCATAAGGGACCCCAGAGCGGCCTAGCCGAAATTGCTAGGCGTCTTCGCTCTCGAGATGGGACAGGACGACCCCACGAAGTGCACCGCCAGGAAGATGATCAACATGGACCTGGCCAAGGGGGTAAGCAGGAAGTTTCACGCCTCGGACAAGATCATTGTGCTCAACCCCTGGGCGCACAGGGTCCTCTCACCCCCCGACAGGGGGGCGAAGGGCGTTCTGGCCGTGGACTGCTCCTGGAACCAGGCCCAGGAGGTGTTCTTCAGGAGGCTCGGGGGGAAGCACAGGAGGCTGCCGATACTCCTGGCGGCGAACCCGACCAACTACTCCAGGGCCGGGGTGCTCAGCTCTGTCGAGGCGGTCGCTGCAACCATGTACATACTGGGAGAGGTGGAGGAGGCAGCGAGATATCTCGATATCTACAAATGGGGTCCGAACTTCATCACCCTGAACCAGGAGCCGCTCGAGGCGTACAGGAGGTCGAGGACCGAGGGGAAGGTGCTCCAGGCCCAGAGGGAGTACTTCCCTCAACTGTTCGAAGTCCAGCGCTAGAGCCGCTCTTCGAGGTCCGACTTCAGTTCCCGCATCTCTACTGTCGTCCATGAGCTCGCGCGGTTCGAATGGACGGATATCCAGAGGCGCCTCCCTCCCTTCCAGAATGTTAATTCTATCGTCCCTCGCTCGGTCCCTTTCTTGAAGTGCCGGTGCGTTGAGCCGGGGTAGCTGACAAGGGAAGTCTTCACCGTCATCTCGAGCCCGCGAGCCTTGCAGGTCTTCTTCACGAGGCTCTCCACCCTTGCAAGGTCGGCCGACGGAGGGATCTTCACCTCGACCGTAATCATGCTCCCGAGGCCTTGCAGCATCTTCCCTAGTTAAGCGACTGGCTCCTTCCAGCGGGCGACCTGAGGCACGCCGCCGACGTAGTGGGTCATGAAGCTCCCCTCAACGAAGAACTCGAAGCAGACGTAGCGGTCCTTCGGGGTGTAGGGACAGCCTTTGACGGCGATGTCGCGCGTGGCAGCGTCTTCGACGAGGCGGGCCTTCCCGGTGATGCTGAACTCCCCGTCGGAGCCGTTCATGTCCTTCACCAGGGAGTGGATGACGTACCTGCCGTCCCTCTGGAGGTCGTGCCCCTTCGGGGAAGTCGGCTCCATGAAGGCGAAGAGATGGCCGGAGCTGACGAAGGGGGTGAAGGGGTGAACCCGTGGATAGCCGTCCTTCCTCACTGTTCCGATGTACATCACCCTCTCGGACATCCTCTGGGCACCGAACCGGGCCATTTCGGGAGCGGATTTCTCGAACTCCTCCCAAGCGAGCAACGCCAAGCCAAAGGGAAGGGCGGTGCTAAGCTTTTCGACCGGAGGGAGTGTTTCTCTAGCTCTGAGGCGGGCTAGACCCAGTCAGCCAGCCACCACTGGGAGTCGGGCATGCCGCTCCTCCTGACAGCGCTCCGCAGATCCCCGAGGCTGTACCTCTCGCGGCGCAGCTCCACCCTCGCTCCGTCCTTGGACGACGTAAGGATGGCGTATTCAGCCCAGGCAGGGTTCCTTGTTCTTCCCTCGGCGTCCTTGAAGAAGGGTAGACCCACGCTCCCCGGGTTAATCACCAGAGAAGGACCGAGCTTACGGACCATCTGGGCGTGCGTGTGTCCGCCTGCGTAGACTTCGGCGCGCTTGGCTGCGTATATTATCCTGGCCAGCTCTTCTTCGGAGGTGGTCGGGAGTATCTGCTCGGTGTTAGAGCGGGGGGAGCCGTGATAGCAGAACAGCGTGTTGTCCCGGTCTCTTACCTCGATCGTGGGTTTGAAGCCGGAGAGGAACTTCCGGTCTGAAGCGTCGACCTGCGAAGCGGTCCAGTCATCCAACGCAATCATCTTCTCTCTATCCCCTTCAGGCATGTGATTGTAACCCTCCCGTTCTGATTTTGCCAGGGTTTAGTCGGCGTTTCCCATGACGCAGGGCCACTTCGCCTTCCGGAGGAAGGTAATCGTTTCATGCGGTTGGGGTCCGGAAGCTGCGACGTCGCCGAGGCACACGATGCGGTCTGCTTCCTTGATGTCCGGCAGTATCGTTTCGAGCGCTGTGAAGTTGCCGTGGACGTCGGATATGATTGCTACCCTCAAGCGTCTCTTTACCAGGCGAACCCCGGGATAAACATGGCGTGTATAGGGTTCATCGCGCCTCCTCCGCGAAATGTCTCATCCTGGCCAGGGGATCTGTCCCTAGGTTTATTTGCACGCGCATTTGGTCTTGGACCGACGCGAGCCGGTGGACGGGCCACGGGGATCTCCTGGGGAAGTTCCTCCCTCGCAGCAGGACGCGCGGCGCCAGGAGGCGCGACCAGAGATGGTCGGCTCCAGAACAGAAACGAGACCCGGCCCATCGTGGGCGATGATGGGGCGACCTTGAGGTCGGTGGGACGCGGGATGAAACGGCTGACCCGCGCGGAGCAAGGCCAAACGCGGCCGATGAAACGCCTGCAGGAGGCCGGGGTAGGCCGCTGAGCGGAATCCCGTCTAGAACAGGAGGAGGACTATGGCCGGCACGAGTCGAACTCCCGGGTGGAGAGGGAACACCTCTCCATCTGGGGCTCTTACTGGGCTAACTCCGCGGCGCCTTCGCTTCGCCCTTCCTGTTGCTGGACCTGGCTTTCGGGTTGGCGTTGGGCCTCCACCTTGAGGGCGAGCTCAACCCTCGTGTACTCTTCCTCCGGGCGCAGGACGAACCCCATCTCCTTGCAGAGGGCGAGCATCGGGGCGTTGTCCTTCAGGACGACCCCGTAGATGGACTCCAGCCTCCTCTCCTCGGCGGCGTCGATGAGCATGTCGACCAGCTTCCTGCCCAGCCCTTTCGTCTGGTACTGGTCGGCTATGACGACGGCAAACTCTCCGCGCCTCCTGTCGGGCTCTGCGATGAGCCTCCCGACCCCGATTTCGCGCCTCCTCCCTCCTTCCGTCATCTCGGCGATTATGGCCATCTCCCTGTCGTAGTCGATGTTGCAGAAGCGGACCAGGTCCGAGTGGGGAAGGTCCCTTACTATGTTGAAGAACCTGTACCGGCTCGTCTCTTCGGACAGCCCGTTGATGAACTCCGACTCCATCCCCTCGTCCTCGGGGCGTATGGGGCGCAGGAGGACGTCTGTCCCGTCGTCCAGCTTCCAGGGGACCACATACTTGGTCGGGTAGGGGTTGATGACAAGGTGGGGGTACGGCGTCGTGCGGTCGACGGGCTTCGGGTCAAGGAGGATGCGTACGTCCACGGCGAAGACCTTCCCGTCCCCGACGGAAAGCGGATTGATGTCCATCTCGGCTATCTCGGGGAAGTCGACGACCATCCCTGCGAAGCGGACCAGGACTTCCTCGAGCGCCTTCATGTCTGCGGGGGAGCGGTTCCGGAGCCCTTTCGACAGGGCCCTGTAGATCTTCGTCTCCTCCATCATCCGCCTGGCGAGCACCTGGTTGATTGGTGGGAGTCCGATGGCGAAGTCCCGGAACAGCTCGACGCCGATGCCCCCGGAACCGAACAGGAGGACGGCCCCGAAGTCCCTGTCCTTCTTCGAGCCCAGGATGAGCTCGTAATCCACCTCATTCGCCATCTTCTGGACGTAGATCCCGTCTATCTTCGCGTCGGGCTTGAGTATCTTGACCCTGTCGATGAGCTTGGCGTATTCGTGGGAGAGCGTCTCGCTGCTCGTTATGTTGGTGACCACACCGCCGACGTCAGACTTGTGGACCACCTCCTGGGACACGACCTTGATCACCACCGGGTATCCGACCCTGCGGGCCACCATCAGCGCCTCCTCCGGGTTCTTGGCAAAGCCCCCGCTGAGCCTCGGTATGTTGTAGGCGTCCAGGAACTTGTCCGCCTCCGACTGGGAGAGGAGCAGCTTCCCGTCGGCGATGGACTTCCTCACCAGGAGCTTGAGATGGCTGTTCGGAGGCATCATGTCCACGGGGAGCTCGTTGGGGGTCTCGTAGAGCAGGTCGAGGTTGCGCCTGTAGTCGTACATGTACATGTACGTCTTGACAGCCTCCTCCGGGGTCGGGTAGGTCGGGATCCTGTTCTCAGAGAACTTGCGCCTAGCCTCGGCCACCCCCTTCTCCCCCATCCAGACCGTGAGGACGGGCTTCTGGCTGGCTTTCGCGGCGCTGACGACAGCTGCCGCCAGGTCAGCTGCCGGGGTGACCCCCTGGGGGGTGCATATCGCGAGAAGGCCGTCGACGTTGGGGTCGGCAAGGCACGCGGACATGGCTGTCTCATAGCGACCGACGTCGGCGTCCCCGAGCACGTCCACCGGGTTCCCGTGGCTCCAGAAGGGAGGGAGATGCTCGTCGAGGATCTTCATGGTGGATCCGGAAAGTTTGGCCAGCTCCCCACCCAGGTCGGTCACCTTGTCGGAGGCGACGACCCCCGGCCCCCCGGCGTTGGTCACTATGGCGAGCTTGGGCCCCGAAGGGAGGCGCTTGGAGTCGAGGACGCTCGCGCAGTTGAAGAGGTCCCCAATCTCGTCCACCCTCAGTACGCCGACGCGCTTGAAGGCCGCGTCGTACACCTCGAAGTCCCCGGCCAGGGCCCCCGTGTGGGACTGGACAGCCTTGGCTCCGGTGTTGTACTTCCCTGCCTTCAGGACGATTATCGGTTTGGAGCGCGCGAACCCTCTGGCGGCGCTCATGAACTTCTTGGCATTGCCTATCCCTTCCACGTAGACTATGATGCTGCGGGTGGCCGGGTCGGTACCCAAGAAGTCGATGAGGTCCCCGAAGTCGAGGTCGAGCATCGACCCCATGGAGGCGAAGAGGCTGAACCCGACATGAGACACGGTCGCCCAATCGAGGATGGCCGAACCCAGTGCACCACTCTGCGAGATGAAGGCTATCGAGCCCGGCTCGGGGGTGTCTTTGAGGAACGTCGCGTTCAGGTGCACAGAGGGCCGTGCGAAGCCGACGCAGTTCGGGCCCAGGAGACGGAAGCCGTATCTGGAACGGATCCTGCTGATCTCCTCCTCGAGCTTCTTGCCTTCGGCACCAATCTCGCGAAAGCCTGCGGAGATTATCACAACGCCATCGACCCCCGCCCTGCCGCATTCCTCCACGACCCCGGGGACAGACTTCGCCGGGGTGGCGATGACGGCCAGGTCGACGTGCTCAGGGATGGCGGCTATGCTTGGATAGCATTTGAGCCCGGCCAGGGTCTCATGGCCAGGGTTGACGGGGTAGATTGTGTGCTTCCCTTTCCCCAGCAGGAGGTTCTCCAGGGTGGCCTCTCCCACTGTGCCCTCCTTGTCCGTCGCACCGATCAGGGCGACCGCCCTGGGGCTGAACATCCTGTCTATCTGGGGCACTACCGCTCACAGTTTCGCCTGAGTGGCGGAGTATTATTACGTTCTGGCGTACGGATTAGGCCTTGGTGGGGACGAACTCTTCCTCGTCCTTCCTGCGGCGCCCGCCCAGAACGAAGAACCAGAAGAGGCAGGCGAGGAGGAACGCGAGTGACGGCACCAGGCGGAGCACGAGGTGCTCGATAGGATACCTTCGATCCGTGATGGGATCTCCACCCTGATGCTCGACGAGACACCCTTAAACTGACGGCCTGCGCGGAAAGCTGCTGTTGCACAAGTTCGCCCACATGGCGGACGCGCATCTTGGGGCGCACCGCGAGCCAACGATGCAGAAGCTGGAACTGCAGACTTTCGGTTCGGCGATGAAGAAGTGCGTGGAACTCGGAGTGGACTTCGTTCTGATCTGCGGGGACCTATTCCATGTCGGGATCCCCGACTTGGGGGTGGTCAACTCAGCGCTCAAGAGCATGATGGAGGTGCAGAAGCAGGGCGTCCCGATATATGCGATCTACGGCAGCCATGATTACACCCCCAACGGGACGTCTGTCATCGACATTCTCAACACGGCGGGCGTGCTCACCAACGTGTTCAGGCCCAGCTTCGATGGAGACGCACTGAGGCTCGGCCTCACCGTGGACGAGAAGACAGGGGCCAAAATCGTAGGGATATCCGCTCGGAAGATAGGGCTCGAAAGCAGGTACTTCGACGCACTCGACAGGGAGGCTCTCGAGCGCGAAGTTGGTTTCAAGATATTCGCGTTCCACAGCGGCCTCACCGAGCTCAAGCCCGACTACCTCAGCGAAATGGAAACGATAGAGAGCAGCGCCCTCCCGAAGGGCTTCGACTATTATGCAGGGGGCCACATCCATGAAAGGGGAGAGTTCCGGCTCCCAGGCCTTGGGCGGATAGTGTACCCCGGTCCCCTGTTCACGGGCTACGGGCGCGACCTGGAAGCCACGGCGAAGGGGGAGAAGAGAGGCTTCTATGTCGTGGAGTTCGACGAACGTGTGACAGGGACGACTTTCGTCCCCATGGAGACGTTCCAGGGGGTCTTCAGAGGGTACGACCTGACTGGGAAGAACGCGGCCGAGGCGAGGGCCCTCATCTCTGATGACGTTAAGGGCGTCGACGTTTCAGGGAAGCTCGTCGTGATTAAGGCATCCGGGGAGCTCGCCGGAGGGAAGGTGTCCGAGGTCGGGCTGGCAGCGATAAGGGCAGGGCTTGCCGAGCGCGGGGCACTCCACGTCTACCTGAACAGGAACTCGCTGAAATCGAGGGAAAGCGCCGGGCCGATATTCTCGGGGGAGGAGCCCGCGACGATAGAGCGGAAGCTCTTCGAAGGTGAGGCTTCGAGAATCAGCGCTGCTGACGAGCGCCTGAGAGGTCGGGCGGGCGTCGCGACCGGGATGGAGCTCCTGAGGCTCTGGCGGCAGCCCCCGAAGCTCGGGGAGACGAAGAAGGACTACAACGCGAGGATGGTCAAAGAGGGGACAAAGGCTCTGGAGTAGGAGGAGGCCGCGAGCTGATAATCAAGGAACTGGAGCTCACCAACATCAGGAGCCATGCACACTCCCTGATCAAGTTCCCGGAGGGCAAGACCCTGCTGGAGGGGGACATCGGTTCAGGAAAGTCGAGCGTGCTCATGGCGATAGAGTTCGCCCTGTTCGGCCTCGGCTCGGACACCGGCGGGTCGGTGCTCAGGCTCGGACAGGACAAGGGAGAAGTGAGGATGGTCTTCGGCGTGGACAAGGCGGAATATGAGGTGACGCGGAGGCTCCAGAGGAAGTCCGGTAAGGTCCAGCAGGCGGACGGGTACCTGAAGTTGGGCGGAGAGACGCTCAACCTTTCGCCCAGCGAGCTCAAGGAGAAGGTCCTCGAGGTGCTGGAGTTCAACGAGGCACCGGACCCCAAGGCCCAGAGCTGGATCTACAGGTACGCCGTCTACACGCCGCAGGAGGAGATGAAGAACATACTCACGCTTGGCGCCGAGCAGAGGTTGCAGATCCTGAGGAGGGCGTTCAGGGTGGAGGACTACAAGACAGCGGCCTCGAACGCGGAAGAGGCGACGAGGAAGATCAGAGAGGACGCAAGAGAGCTTGACGGGATTGCGAGGGGGATGGAGGACCTCAAGGGACGGGTCAACGAGTTGCAGGAGGAGGAAGAGAAGCACAAGAATGCGCTGACCGAGCTTGAGAAAGCCGAAGCCGATGCCGAAGGGCTTGTCCGCAGGCTGAAGACCGAGAAGGATGAGCTCC
>JACWAI010000033.1 GCA_014874415.1 Nitrososphaerales archaeon | reverse complement strand
GTCGGCCTGGGTGCCGCGCTTCTAATCTGGACTGGAATCGGAAGGTCTGGGATTGGCGGACCAAAGGACGGCACAGAGGGACCTTCTGTCAGGCGCTCGCTGACCAAGCCCATGCTGATGCTCCTGAGCGTCTCCTTCATCAGATCGACGGCTCTTTTCGGGATAACGGCTTACGTCCCCATATTCCTCACCACATAGAGAAATCTCGGAATCACCTCTTTTCTCGGTCTGACCTTGACGGCGTTCTACGCTTCGGCAGTTATTGGTCAGCCTGTCTTCGGCTTGCTCACCGAAAGACTGGACCACAGATTCGTGCTGGCCATTGCGGCGCTTGGTTCGGCGATCTCGATAGTCGGGTACGTCAACTCTGGTGGGGCCGAGGGGGTCGCCCTGCTTTCCCTCTTCGGCTTCTTCACATACTCCGGGTTTCCTCTTCTGATTTCCCTGGCCGCAGATTATGCGGCCAAGGACGCCTCGGCTCTGGGCAACTCACTCGTCTGGGGGCTCGGCGCGACAGGTGGGAATTCTGTTGGCCCTCTGCTTGTCTACGCGTTGGTGTTCGATGATTACAGCAGGCTCGGAGGCGCCTTCGAGGTGATGGCTGTCCTTGCAGTCGTCTCCGCCATCGGCGCGCTGTTGATTCCGAAGCCGCCTCCGAGTATGCCAGTTTCGCTTGCTGGGAGTCACGGCCAAGTCTCAGCCGAGATGGATTCGCACACTAAAGTGGTCGATTCCCCCCGGTCCGCTCTTTTCTTGAGGGAGCGCGGTGTCAGGTTGCGCTGTGTTCCAGCGACTGCTCTATCTTCTCCTGCTCGATGATGCCTCGCAGCTCGTCTGTCTCGAACCCGCTTCGCACTCCCCAATAGTAGCAGGCTACGGCGATGACGATCACGACGACGAAATCCAGGGGGAACCAGATCAAGCCGACGCCATAGCTCCCCAGGTATGATGTGGCTGCGAGCAGGATGGAATACACCACGATCCAGATGCCCTTCCGTATATCCCCAACCTGGTAAGCCCCCCGCGACTTCGACAGCAGGAAGACCAGGAGACCGAGCATGAACGCCACCAGCGAGTATCCCGTGTACGGCCAGGTCGTCCAGTAGACGATCAGGCTCGCCATCACGAAGGCCAACGGAGCGATGACGGTCGCGAAGGGGACATGGAAGGACCTCTCTAATTCTGGCGCCCGCTTTCGGAGCACGGTAAGGGCGGTGGCGCCCGCGACGTATGTGAAGACCGTGGCTGTGGTGCCGAAGGTCGCCAGCTCCCCCCAGTTTGGAAAGGCGAAGATGAAGATCACCCCTCCCAGCAGGGAGACGAGGAGGGCAGTCCTCGGGATGCCGTATTTCCTGTCGACCTCGCCTATCCTTTTGCTGATGTGGCCTCCTTCGGTGAGGGCATAGAGGTCGCGGGCAGAGGAACCCACGTAGACGCCCACGGTCCCGAGAGGCGAGATTATGGCGTCGGCGAGGAGGACGGAAGCCAACAGCGCTATGCCCAGCACGCTGATCAGGTGGTAGAAGGGCGCGCTGGCGTACACCCCGACGGTCGCCAGGTCAGCCCAGTCCCCCGGCGCCAGGCCGGACGAACCCCACCGTATCCCGCCTACGAAGGCCACCTCCAGAGCCGTGTAGAGGGCGATGGTGATGAGCACTGAGAAGATCATAGCCCGGGGCACGTCCCTCCTCGGGTTCTTCGCCTCCCCCGAATAGTCCATGGCCGCCCGGAAACCTGTGTACGCGAAGATTATCCCGGCGGTCCCGACGGCCGAGAATATCGGCGCGATTCCTCGGGGAGCGAAGCCACCGAAGGAAGAGAAGTTGGGCGGGTAGAAGTAGAGAAGGGCGGCGATGGCAGTGGTGCTCGGGATCAGGAGCTTCCACCAGGTCACACCGGTGTTGAACTTCGCGAACAGCTTGACCCCGAAAGAATTGAGAGCGAACGTGAGCAGCAGGATGAGGATGCTCACCGCGTAGCCCTCCCACGTGAGGACACCGCCGCTCGTCAGAGAGGGGGCGTAGGCGGACGCGTAGGTGACTATGGCCACGGCCTCGACGGGGGGGACGATCACGGCAGCCAGGTAGTAGGCCCACCCGATGTAGAAGCCGGCGAAGTAACCATGGACGTACTGCGGAATCCTCACCACCGCCCCGGTGGAAGGGAACAGGCTTCCTATCTCGGCCCAGGTCACCGCTATGACCAGGGCGAAGATGCCGCCGATCAGCCATGAGATGACCGAGGCCGGCCCCGCGGCCGAGGCCCCGTAGGCCGAGCCGAAAAGCCAGGCGGAACCTATGGAAGCCCCGAGGCTGAGGAAGAGCAGCTCCCAAAGAGAGAGAACCTTGCGGAACCTGCCTTGGCTGCCGATCCTGGCCGAGGCGGGGATTGAATCCACAGGCGTCTTATCGTCGCGCCTGTCAGCCAAGGAAGAGCAACCCAGGTTCCGAACCCGGCGGGCCCAAGAATCTGATTTAGGTATTTGCAGGTAGGCGCCTTAGTTTGCCACGATCTGGGGCTCGGTCTCCACGAGACCAAGCTGCCTGCCAAGGTCGGCCCTCAGCCCCTTGTACCTGTTGCGGACTGTGACTTCGGTGACGCCAGCGGCTTCGGCTATCTCCTTCTGGGTCTTGACCTCCCCTTCGATGACGCCAGCCAGATAGAGGGACGCTGCTGCAAGTCCCATGGGAGACTTGCCCGCCGAGATCTCCTTCTCCTCGGTTATCCTGACTATCTCGATGGCCTTGCGCGCCACCTTCTCTGAAAGACCTACCCTGGATGCGATTCTGTTGACGTTCTTGGCGGCGTCGGCGACGGGCATCGTCATGTCCATCTCCCTGAGGAGTATCCGGTAGTCCCGGGCGACGGCCTTCTTGTCGAGGTTGTTCGCTCCGGCGATGTCCTTCAGTGTGCGCGGAGTCTCTGTGTCGCGCATGGCCGCATAAAGTGAAGCTGCGGAGATCCCGATGATGGAACGCCCTCTTAGGAGCCCCCTGTCGAGCGCCTTCCTGTAGATGTAGGCTGCCCGCTCCCTCACCGCCTGGGACACGCCAAGCTTGTCAGCCATCTTGTCCAGCTCGCGGAGGGCAATGCTCAGGTTCTTCTCCTGATTGCCGAAAGCGGGGGACCTGTTGTCCCACTTCCTCAGCCTGTCTATCGCGCTGCGCATCGGAGAGTCGAAGGAGCGGCCCGAGGCGTCCCTGTTGGAGCGGCCTATCATCGTCGAAAGGCCCATGTCCCTGTAGGTGATCGACGTAGGGGCACCGGCCCTCGACCTGTCCTCCCCCTTCTCGTCCCCGAAGGAGCGCCATTCAGGGCCCTGGTCGACAGACTTCTCCGTGACCACGAAACCGCAGTTGCTGCATGAAAGCTCGCCCGTGTTCGCGTCTTCTACCAGCGTCCTTTTGCCACACTGGGGGCACCTGTCGGAAACCTGTAGAGCAGATGTTCTAGGGTATCTCATGTTTTTCTCACTATACAACCACATGATGTAGATTAGATATATAAACCTAGTAGTATTTTCGTAGTATCTAGGTAAAGCGCGCGCTACCAGCGGCTTCGTGGGAAAAGATTACTTGGCACCTATGCCGATGGGCATGGTCGAGATGGTAAAGGTCACCTACGCGCCATACAAGGAAATCGTGCTTCATGAGATAATAGAGCAGGAGAGCCAGGTCCTTTTCGAGGACATGGTGAGGCAGGCGCTAGCCAGCCCGGTCCACGCCGAGCCCACTGTGAACTGGGTGGACGGAGTGGCTTTCGTGGTGGCTGCCATGCCTCCGACGGAGGACATCGTCAAAGAAGGTTTGGAGGGGAGGCTCCACTACGCGTCGGTCATGTTTGCCAGAATCCCCTTTCAGAGCCAGGTGCCGGTCAGGATAGGGAACCAGAACTACAGCGCCAGGCTGCGAAAGGCAGACAGCAACCGCCACCTGGCCGCCGTGGCCAAGTTCCTGAAGGATTTCAAGGGCGAATAGCCGCGGGGTCGACTGCCGTGAATTCACTTCGGCCTGTAGTAGAGCCCGACCGCGCCTGATTTGAAAGGGGTCGCCCTCACGAGCTCCAATTCATGCCTGTCGGTCAGACCCTGGAACTCGGGTATGCCGCTTCCAAGGACTATCGGTTGCACGAAGAACTGATACTCGTCGATGAGGTTTTCTTTCATGAGGGCTGAAACTAGACTCGCGCTGCCATAGATCACCAAGTCTTTCCCAGGTTCCTCTTTCATCCTGCTGACTTCCTCCGTCGCGTCTCCCTTGACGAGCTTCACCGTGTTCCACTTGCCCCATTCCACCTTGTCAAGGGACCTCGAGAAGACGTACTTGGGGAGGCCGTTCATTCCCTCAGTGATGACCGGGTCGTTGTCGGTGGCGTCGGGCCAATAGCTGGCAAACGTCTCGTAAGTCTTACGACCCAGTAGTATCCCTCCGACGGAGCCTATCAGCTTTCTGGCGAAGTCGCCGTACTCTGTGTTCATCAGAAAACCCTCTTTTACGAACCAGTCCAGCTCCCCGTTTGGCCCGGCCACGAAGCCGTCGAGGGACACCAAGTTCGACGCCAGAAGACGTCTCATGCCCCAGGCAACGTTTCGAGCTTCTATTAACCCATGGTGGGAGCAATGCGTAGCGAGGTAGCTCCCATTCAGCCGCTCGAAGCCTTGCGTACCAGCTGCGTCCCGCACACAGGGCAGATTGTCAGCTTGGGGTTCGTGTATGTCTTGCCGCACCCCCTGCAGTAGATCTTCCAAGTGATGTTCTTCCACTCTCCCCCTTTCAAAGAAGTGGGCGCGAGCGGTATGGAGAGGACCTCGGCAACGTTCCGGACGGCGAAGTCGTCGGAAACCAGGTTCACCCCCCCTTCGGTTTTCATCATGTCGAGGCCGAGGGCGAGGAGCGAGATGTCAGTCTGAGAGAGGGCGCTGAGGTCCCCGGTCTTCGTCGCCGTGGACTTCACCCTGCTTATGGATTCGGGGGAAGGCTCTGTCACCTGCACCCGGGAGTGAATCAGCGAAGAACCCACGTTGTGGGTCTTCACCTCCTCAAGGACGAGATATGTCGTGTAATAGCGGCCGCTTCCCTGATATGGTATCCCGGCGTAGAATGCCGTGGAATCGAGGACGTAAGCCGGTTCAGACAAAAAGGGGTTCCTTCAAAGATTCAAACTTGCCTGAGAGCGATAGGGTCGGTTGACTGTCGCGATATCATTTGGTGCGTGCGAATCGGTCTATCGATGAGACGTTTATTTACTTTATTCGGGAAGGCACCCCTGCTTATCTTTGAGTCGACCTGCTGAACTCGGTAGCGTCAAGGAGGGGAGCTACATAATAATCGACGGCGAGCCGTGCAAGGTCGTCAGCCGGGAGCACTTCAAGCCAGGGAAGCACGGGAGCGCGAAGGTGAGGCTTGTCGCCATTTCTCTTTTCACCGGGTCGAAGAAGAGCTACGTCTCCCCGGCGGAGTCCAGGGTAGACATACCCATGATAGACAAGAGGTCCGGGCAGGTGACGTCGATCATGGGCAACACGATCCAGATAATGGACCTGGCCACGTTCGAGGTGCTTGAGACGCCCAAGCCTACCCCTGAAGAGATGGCCGAGCTGAGCGGGAACATTGCCCCGGGGGCCGAGGTGGAGTACTGGTCCATGATGGGGCGTAACAGGATAATGCGCGTGAAGGGCGGAAGCTAGCTCTCAATCGGGCCCCCCTGTTGTTCAAAAACGTTGGTTTAACGCTGGAACGTAGGTTCTCAACGTCCGATGAAGACTAGAATCGCAAGAATCATTCCAATCACGGCTCTGGCAATCGTCCTAATCTCCATGAGCCCTCTGGCCATGGCCTCTACCCTTACCATGAACCTCAACCCGAAGACTGGGGCTGCTAAAGTTGACGCAGTAAGCACCACCAAAATAGTGCTCACCTACCCCTCCAACTCGACCTTGTCGAGGTATCTCAGGAACGTGAGCTCGTCCCTGTCCCTTTCAGGAGAGTTCGCGGGGAACACCCAGGGTGTCCAAGAACTTCAGGGCAGCTTCGACGAATGGAACGACCACGTCTCAGTGTCGAATATGTCGGTTTCAATCGACTACTCGGCCAAGGGCAACTCGACCGCGCTTGTCATCGACAAGACTGCCCGCATCAATGCCACGGTTTCAGGCGTTTTCCACGTTGAAAACGGAACTGTTGTGGCTGACTTGGGCTGGCGCGCTTTCCTAATCAGAGGCGCACTCAACCTGCCCCTCGGCGGCCAGACTACAGATGTCAACCTAGCCGGTTCTGCGATGGAGGATTCCCTGGCTTCGCATGAGTACGCATCAACATGGTTGATGGGCGCATTCGGGGGCGGGGCCTTCTGGGACAGGCCGACGCTGAACTTTTCAGCCCTGAACACCCCTCTCAGCACCTGGACAAAGAACTATGATTCGGCGACCAACACCACCACCTTCTCCAAGACGATTTCGGGCCAGGACACCTTCTCGGTGTCGGCAGACCTGAACGGTCAGAAATACTCACTCTCCGCAGTTTCAGACCCCTCAGGGGTCGTCTCTGTGCAGGGCTACGCCGACGCGTCTGGGAACTCGCTGGTGATGGCATCAGAGCCTGCTTCGACGTCGACCACCCTCCTCGCGGTGGTCCTGGTCGCGGGCCTGGCAGCTGTCACAGCAGGGTATCTCGCAATCAGGTCAAGGACACGGGCAAGAACTGCAGCACAGGTCACGGCATCCTTTCACCCTTAGGAGAGCCTCGACGGCTCTCCCCACCGTTTTGTTTTGAAGGAACCTGCTATCTGATTTTCCGTCTGGTATAGAGAATCATTCGGAGCGGTTCTTTAGCCCGATGGGTTGGCGTCTTACTATGACTTCGTGTAGTGTCTGCGAGGCGGGAGCGCATGAATTCTGCAGGAGCGCAGGTCCTGGAAAGACGTGCTGTTGCAGGCGACAGGCCAGGACGGGCTTTGTCCCAATTCACATCCCAGCCCTCTTGCGCTGATCAGTGGCGCTCGAGCGCTCTATCGATGGTTTGGCTCTTCATCGGATACCTCAGACGGCTCTTCCCGAAACCCCTTCATCTAGAGCAATCCACTGGACGCCGTCACAAGATATAGGTTTTTGTGCCTGACGAATCGTTGGATGGTTAGCAAATGGAAGTGCGCAAGGGAGTAGGCCCAGCCTATCTGGCCATACTCGTCGTCGCGGTTCTGGTAGCCGTCCTGGCGACCTACATGGCCACCACGTACTTGGGATCCCCAGCTCATACGACCCCGAACTCTGACCAAGCTCTCATCAACTCGCTTGAAAATCAGAACTCGCAGCTGGCGAGCGAGCTGGCGGCGAAGCAGTCACCCAATGTAACAGGCTCGGGGCTCAATACCGTGCAGATCTATCTAGCAGACTCGGCGGGGGTCGTGACCGTTCAGGGGACCGAGGCCTCGGGAGGCGTGAATTCGTCCGTCCTGGGCTCGGGGTTCGTGATCAACTTCTCCGGCTCCGATTACATAGTGACGAACTACCATGTCGTGAAAGGGGTGAGCGGAGTCACTGTCACCTTCCAGGACGGTGATGCCTACCCTGCAACGGTGGTGGGGAGCGACGGATACAGCGACCTCGCGGTGCTCAGGCTGACGGCCCCGTCATCGGAGTTCCACCCGCTTCAGGTGGTAAGCTCGTCTTCCCTCGTAGTGGGGCAGCCGGTGGCCGCCATCGGGAACCCATTCGGCCTCTCCGGCACGATGACATCGGGGATAGTCAGCCAGCTTGGAAGGACGGTCTCCGATTCGCTTGCTGGCAACTTCGCGATAGCGAACGTCATACAGTTCAGCGCCCAGATCAATCCGGGTAACTCGGGCGGGCCCCTGCTCAACGCCGATGGAGATGCCGTGGGGATAACTTTCGCGACCGTCGAAAACTCGCAGGGCCTGGGATTCGCCATACCGTCTGACACCATCCTCAGGGAGCTGTCTTCGTTGGTGACGACTGGGAGTTACAACATGCACGCCTACATCGGGATATCAGGAGCCGACATGAACTACCAGTTGGCGCAGCTCCAGAATACCAACTTCACCTACGGGGTGCTGATAGAGAACCTGACGAGCGGAGGGCCGGCAGAACAGGCAGGTCTGAAGGCGGGCGCTCAGGCCGTCATAGTAGACGGGTCGAGCTATCTCATTGGGGGCGACATCATAATTTCAATCAACGGGACCAAGTTAGTCAACACGGACGCTCTCTCCACTTATCTTGCGGAGTATGCCCTGCCTGGGGAGACTCTCGTCCTTCACATCGTCAGAGCAGGACAGATCATGACAATGGACCTGACTCTTGGGACTAGGCCGCCCCCGCCTTCGTAGCCTTCGAGACGAGGGCCGCTTCTGTGATTTCCAATGAGCCCGAGTCCCCTCGCCAGCGTTTCTCCGCGGAGCGAACCTCTATCCTTTTTGAGAAGAACGGAGCGTCCAGGACGAACGTCTCCCCTTCGCCCCCCTCAAGGCCGACGTGGAACTTGAACCTCCTTCCCAGGGCCACAAGTTCGTCGATGCTAGTCGCGTCGAGGCTCCTCCCTAGCCAGGTCTGGTCCAGCCCGAGGGCCGACACGCTCACCACGATTACGGAGAAGCCATCCCTGAGTAACCGACGAAGGTGTGCTTCAGGGTCCACCCCCCACAGCGGGGAGATGCACCTCAGTCCGAGGCCTTCGCAGATCCTTTCGATCCTCGTCTTCTGGTAGACGCTTGCCAGAGCGCCGGTGTAGATCCCCTCCAGGCCGAACTTGGCCTTCGCCTTCGCGAGTGCGCGCGCCAGGTCGTCAAGCTCTTCTTCCTTTACCCCCTCGGTCTGCTCAGTGAGCAGTGGGACCCCCACAGACTCGGCCTGGAGGGCGGTCCACTTCAGGTTCGGATAGTGGAACATGTACGACATGTCAGACTTCGGGAACAGGGTGACGAGGCAGGAAAGCTCGTCCTTCTTGGAGGCTAGCCAGGCTGCGTAGGTCGAATCCTTTCCGCCGCTCCAGAGAGCCCCGACCCTCGTGCCATCCCCCTCACAGTTTGACAGCTTCGATGACCAGGTGAAGTGGGACCTCTTGGAATCCGACTCCGTCCAGATCACCCTGCTGCTCCTGCTCCCTCTCGATGAACTCCCTGGTCGGCTCCGGCTCTTCGAGGGCCGTTATGGCCAGCCCCTTCGAATGGAGGACCCTGGCGTACCAGTTCAGGGGCCTGTGGTAGCCGACGGTATACCCCTTCGAGCCGTCCCCGATGTTCCAGGGGACCATCTCGGAGAACGGCTCCCTGTACCCCCTGACCTTTCTGTAGACGGCTAGTGGGTTCGCCAGCGCCTTTTCGGCCACCCAGCCGGAGTTCGACAGGACGTCGAAGCATGGATGGGAGATGCTGACCACGAACCTTCCGCCCTTCTTCAGGACCCTGGCGGCTTCGCCGACGGCGCCCTCCGCATCAGAGATGTCCATCAGGCTCATGTTGGCGAAGACGATGTCGAACTTCGAATTTGGGACGTCCCTCAGCTGGTTTGCGGATGAGCAGACGTAGCGCACGGCTGAGCCACGGCCGCGCGCCTTCGCGTTCTTGATCATCTTGGGGGATGCGTCCACCGCGGTCACTTCGGCGCCCTGACGCGCTAGGCGGCGGGACAGGTAGCCGTTGCCACACCCGAGATCGAGGACGTGCTTGCCCCGGCAGTCCCCCACCGCCTTCAGGAGGACCGGGTCAATGAGCGCCCTGTGCCAGAGGTCCCCCACCTCACCCTGCTTCAGGTCGTACCAGTCGGAGAGAGCGTCCCACCCGTCCCTGTTTCCCTTGCCTAGCCGCGTCATTCTTGCCAACGAGTGAGCGGGTCGCTCTGAATCCTATTAAAGAACCGAGAATGTCGACCTTCGAAGGGTCCGTTTCATGTTAGACTCCCTCCGTGAAGGACTGCAGGCCGCTATTTCGAAGATCGTGAAGTCCAATGTGGTCGACGAGAAGGCCGTCAAGGAGTTCGTCCGCGACCTTCAGCGTGCGCTCATCCAGGCTGACGTGAACGTTAGGATGGCGCTCGAGGTCACCGAGAGGGTCCAGAAGAGGGCCCTGGAGGAGAAGACGCCCGGGGGGGTGACGAAGAAGGACCAAATCGTTTCGATACTCTACGAAGAGCTGGCCCGCCTGCTCGGGGGGGAGGGAGGCCTCCAGCTTAGCAAGGAGAAGACGAACGTGCTCGTCATGCTCGGCGTCCAGGGCTCCGGGAAGACCACGACGACCGCGAAGCTCGCGCGCCTCTACACAAAGCGCGGGTTCAAGGTGGGGGTGGTGGCCGCTGACACGTTCAGGCCCGGGGCGGTAGCCCAGCTGAAGACGCTCGCCGCGTCGTCAGGGGTAGAGGTCTACAGCGAAGAGAAGGAGAAGGATGCGGTGAAGATCGCAAAGGAGGGGAGGAAGAGGTTCGAAGGAGCGAAGAACCTGGTGATCATAGACACGGCGGGGAGGCACAAGGAAGAGAAGGGGCTTCTGCAGGAGATGAAAGAGGTGGTGAGCGGCGTCAAGCCAGACGCAACCATCCTCGTCATCGACGGGACCATCGGACAGCAATGCTACAGCCAGGCCCTGGCGTTCCACCAGGCGGCCCCAGTCGGAGGGATAATCGTCACGAAGCTCGACGGCGCAGCCAAGGGAGGGGGGGCGCTGGCTGCATCGGCCGCCACCGGTGCCAAGATCTTCTTCATCGGGACAGGCGAAAGGATAGACGATCTGGAAGAGTTCGCGCCCACGAGGTTCGTGGGGAGGCTCCTCGGCATGGGGGACCTCAGGGCTCTCATGGACATGGTGAAGGACGCAGAAGTGGTCGTGGACGAGAAGATGACTCAGCGGGTCATGTCAGGAAAGATGACCATGAACGACCTCCTGGTCCAGTTCGAACAGATGAAGAAGTTCGGGTCGCTGAAGAAGGTCCTCGAGCACATCCCCGGTTTCTCGGCGCAGGTCGACTCCAAGGAGCTGGACAAGGCGGAGGACAGGGTAAAGGTCTACAAATCGATCATCCAGTCGATGACCGCAGAAGAGAAGACGGACCCCGAGAAGATCAACTCCTCCCGGCTCAGGCGCATCGCGAAGGGCTCTGGCCGGAGCGAGAAGGACGTCAGGGAACTTCTCTCCAGATACAAGCAGATGAAGACCCTTGTTAAGACGAGCAAGGGGCGCGAGCTAAGGCAGATGATGCGCCGGATGGGAGAATAGTAGGGTGCCGGTGGAGCTCGAAGCTTACAGGCTCTGCCGCAGGTGCGCCGAGCGGGAGGGAGGCGGTTCCCCCGCCTTTGAAATCGTGCCGGGTCGAGACTGCTTCATCTGCTACGGGGTCATGGATCAGGTGGAAAGGATGTCCAAGGTCGCGGCCAGCCGTGCCCGACCGTATCAGCTCAGGACCTTCTCCGTGGGTGTATCGGTCCCCGACGGCGTCCAAGAAAGGGAGGACGAACTGCGGTCGAGGATGAAGCTGAAAGGGAGCGAGACGATCAAGACGCAGGCCGCGAGGCTGGTCGCAATGCAGGTGTCCCGCGAACTTGGGAAGAAGGTGGACAGACAGAGGCCTGACGTCAACCTGCTGGTGGACTTCGGCGCCAAGGACGTCACGGTGGCCTCGAAGCCGGTCTTCTACTATGGCAGGTACACGAAACCCGCGGGGGTCGCCCAGCGGAGGTCGTTCTGCGAGGAGTGCCGCGGCGCAGGATGCAGGAAATGCCGCAACACGGGCTACAGGCGGAAGCCTAGCGTCGAAGGCGCGCTGCGTGAGAAGCTCGGGCGCCTGAGCGGGAGCAAGAAGATGACGTTCACTTGGCTGGGAAGCGAAGACGAAGAGAGCAGGGTCTACCCTCCTGGCAGGCCATTCGTGGCCGAGTTGAAGAATCCGCGGAAGAGGCGCTTCCCCAGGAACTTCGGCGCCAGGCTCAAGGGCGGACTGGTCTCTGTCTCGGCGGGGAGGGTCTTGCCCTCGAAGCCCGTCCGTATCCCATCCTTCAGGTTCGTGACGAGGATCAAGGCGACGGCATCGACCAGGGTGACCCCTGAGGCACTGTCGGAGCTCCACTCCAGGTTCATCAGGACGCCCGTGACGTTCGAAAGACCGCACAACAGACCTACGGTCAAGATTGTCTACAAGGTGACCGCAAAGGCCAGGGGGAAGACCCTCCTCATAGAAGCGGAGCTGGACGGAGGGCTCCCGGTCAAGAGGTTCGTAAGCGGCGAGCTTGTTTCACCTTCGGTGTCGGAAGTCTTAAAAACTGAAGTCGGTTGCCGCAGCTTCGACGTCTTAAGAGTCAGGGAGATAGGGGAGTTCGTATTTGCCGAAGTCACACGGGTTAAGGAGGAGAACTAGGTCGCTCCTGCGATCGTCCGCCAAGAAAGGCCTGAGCAGCATGCTCGTAGAGTACTCGCCGAACGACAAGGTCGTGATCAAAATCGACCCAGCCCAGGTCAAGGGGATGCCGCATAGGAGGTTCAACGGGCTCGTCGGGACCGTCACCAAGGTCGGCAGGAGAGCGGTGACGGTGGACGTCAATGTCGGGGACAAGGTGAAGACGGTGACCGCCCGGAAGGAGCACATCGTCCGCATGGAGGGGCACTGATGTCGGAGAAGACGGAGAAGAAGCTGCTGACCATCCCCGAAGCGAACCAGATCCTGCAGAAGATAGACGTGGAAAAGGCGGACCAGATACAGAAGAGGACCCTCGATTACACGACCAAGTTCTCGAAGGCGCAGGCCGACGGCGCCAAGAAGCTCAGGAAGGATCTGGGGACCGACTGCGGCCTGAGCGAAGAAGAGGCGGTTGAGGTCATCAACATAATGCCCAAGTCCCTTGAGGAACTGAGGACGTTCACCTCCGGGTGGCGGAAGCTCCTGTCGACCGAAACGCTCGAAAAGATACTGAAGATACTGCACTCAAAACAGTAAGCGCCCAATCGTTAAATAGCAAGGCGCCCCGAATTTCCGAAGGGAGCCAGGGGTAGCGGATGACAATCACGATTCTCTACTGTGCCGAGAGGTTCCCGTCTAACTAGGCAGACCCCACCAGGAGACAATTCAGGGAAATGATTCCGGCAGACAAGAAGTATGAGGAGTTCGCTTACGTAGTGGATTTCATGCCCAGGGGGAAGTCAGTGGTCATCAAGGGGAGGGAGGGGCCCATGGTCCAGGCGATCGGCGAGGACAGGCTGACCCTCCTGGAACTCCTGGCCATGGAGAACCGCGATTTCGAGATCGGAGAGAAGGTGAAGATCGGGAAGGAGGGGAGAGAGAAGATAGTCAGCGTTCTGGGGAAGCTGACCCATGAAGAGCTGTCCTCCGAAGCGAAGGCTTCTCTGCCTATGGTGGTTGAGCAGCTCGTGAAGGAGAACGAGGCCAAGTATGTCGCCTACTTCAACGAGCTGCAGCCGCTGACCCCCAGGCTCCATGGGCTTGAGCTCATCCCGGGCATCGGGAAGACGTTCATGAAAGAGATGATAGAGATGAGGGAGAAGCAGCCTTTCACCAGCTTCGAAGACGTCCAGAAGAGGGTCGGCCTGAGGGAACCCGCCAAGATGATAGCGAAGAGGATCGTCGAAGAGCTCGAAGGGGATTCGAGGGTCAGCATCTTCGTAAGGAAATAGATGAAAAGGCAAAGGCTCGGCCAGCATTATCTCGTCGACTCTGAAGTGGTCCGCAAGATCGTGTCAGCGGCCGACATCAAGCCGAAAGAGCGGGTGCTGGAGATCGGGACGGGCAGAGGGGCGCTCACGAAGGAGCTCGTCCGGCTGGGGGCTTCGTTTCAGGGATACGAGGTCGACAGGAAGAACTACGACGAGACAATGTTGGCTTTGGGAACCCGGTCTGAAATCATATTCGCTGACGCCTTTGACCAGAGCCCTGACTTCGACGTCCTTGTCTCCAGCCTGCCATACTCGGAGTCTGCTAGATTCCTGCGGTGGCTCAGCACGATGAAGTTCGGGAGGGCCGTGGTACTCCTTCAGGAGGATTTCGTAAGGAAGATCCTGGCGCCTCCGGGAACCAGGGAATACAGGGGGGTGTCGGCCCTGGCGCAGCTATGCTTCGAGATCAGGGTGCTCGACAGGGTGAACAGGACGTCGTTCTCACCACGGCCCAGGGTGAATTCTGTGATCGTCTCCTTTGTGCCGAGGCTGAGGGTGAACGAAGCTGAAGTTTCGAGCATCATCCGCCTGTTCTCCCTCAGGAGAAGGAAGGCAGATTCAGCTCTAGCAGAGCTGGGGATCAGATCGGATGTCACCTTCGGACAGAGGAGGGTCTACTCGCTCAGACCTGACGAGGTCCACAAGCTCTGCCTTCCGGCCAGTCCACAGTGAGAGCTTTATCATCCCGGGCTGAAGTGCGCCCGTGCTACCGCGCGGGGTCTCGGTGACTCTGGTCGAGCCGAGGGGACCGGTGAACGTGGGCCACGTGGCGAGGCTGGTTCAGAACTTCGGCGTGGAGAAGCTCTACCTCGTGGAGCCGAAGGTCGACCTTTCCGTGGCCGCGGTCTACGCTTCGCATGCGGCTGACGTGCTGGACAGGGCGGTCGTGACATCGTTCAGAAAAGTGAGGGAGGAGAACGAGCTCCTCGTCGCCACCACGGCGGTCAGAGCCTCGAAGAAGTCGAACGTCATACGCAGGACGGCCGGGCCGGACCGTCTCAACGGGCTCCTGTCCTCGTCGGGGAGCTCTTCCCTGGTCTTTGGAAGGGACACCACGGGGCTCACGAACAGGGAGATCGAAGCGTGCGATGTGACAGTGACCATCGACACGGCCCCAGGGTACAGGGCTCTGAACATCGGACATGCGGCTGCCATCATCCTCTACCTCGCATCCAAGAGGAGGGGGAGGAACCGGTCGAGGCAGGGCCGCGTGGCAAGGGAAGTCTTCGCGTGCAGCTTCTATGAGCTCGCTGTCGCCTCTGACCTCCCGAGGCACAAGACGAAGAACCTCTACGAGGTCGGGAAGAGGGCGGCTGCCACGTCGGGGATGTCGGACGTCCAGCTCAACCTCCTTTCGGGAGTCTTCAGGAAGGCCGTCGCGTCCATGGCCGAGCCTCAGGCGCGTGGCTCGAAGACGTAGACGGCGCGCTTGACCCATCGCGTGCTCTCGAAAGAGAGCCTCACCGGATAGTCAAAGCCGACCGGGCCGGGCTGGTACAGCCTGAGTCCCAGTTTCCTCCCCTCGAGGGTGAGCGTCACCTCATCCCCGTCCATGGTCTGGACTACGGGGACGACGATGACTATCCTCCCCTCTGAATGGACGGAGTCGGCCATGGCAGCCAGGGCGTCGTTGTAGACACGGGCTGATTCTTCGATCATAGCCTGCGCGGTCGAAGTCTTTGGCCTTGCGTCGAGCCTGGGTAGGAGCAGTGGTTCCGTGACTATGGCATCCACCTTGGACCCGCGGAGCATGCGCGGCAGCTCCCGTGCGTCCCCTTTCCTGACGTCGTAGCCCTTGTCCGTAACCCCGCCTATGGACCACCGTATGTTCTCCCTGGCCTCCTGGACGCGGGACGCTCTGGAGTCGAGCCCCAGGCAGCGCAATGATCTCCCATACGCCTCGATGAGAATGGTGCCTGAGCCGCAAAAGGGGTCAAGGACTGTCTGACCTGGCTTCAGGCCCCCGAGGTTCAAGAGCGTCCCGGCAAGGCGAGGGGACATGGCTATGTCCGAGCGCGGGGCGGGCTTGCGAGTCCCCCTCTGCCTCATCGAGCCCGAGTCTGGCACCCAGACGGTGGGCCCGAGGCCGAAGCCGTCGTGGTAGGGAAAGGAGATGACATCAAGCGCTTCTCTGGCGAGGACCCTCTCGGAGATGAGTTCGTTCCCCGGAGGCCTCAGGAGCCTCACTTTCTTCAGCCCAGCCGCCCTTATACCATCAAGGATGGACCTGACCATCTCTTCGTAGTCGTCCTCCTCGATGTCGTAGGCGCTCAGGGAGAAGTTCGACTTCTCGTCAAGATAGGAGGTCACCAGGCTGACGAGGCCGCCGAGGTCTCCTGACGTGGAGCCCAGCTTGGTGGTGAGAGGCGCGCACTTGTGCGACCCCGATAGTTCGCGGATGCTCTCAGGATGGAGCCGCTCTACGTGGAGGACCGACACCCTTTCGCTTGGAGCTTCAGCCCGCTTGACGGACCTGCCTAGAACGGAGCACGCCTCGAGGACAGACAGCCGACCGAAGGCAAGGACCAGTGCGATCTCGTCGGCGTCGAGGACTGACGTGGGGAGGACGAATGGCAAGCGGACGCGAGAGGTCGGCTGCCCGTGCTATAACCTAACGGTCAGATGACCCACTCTTCCCTTTCGACGTCCCTCTTCTCGAACCCTATCTTCGCCGTTCGGTAGGGCACATCCCCAAAGAGGGTCGCCTCCTCTTCATCACGGTACAAAGCGTCCACGATCCTCCCCAGGGCGTCCCCCTTCATTATCCCGCTTCCGCTGTCCCCTCCGACCACCACCAGGCCGTCTTTCTTGAAGGCGAAAGGGGTGCTGTCAATCGTGTTGTACGAATAAAGGCCGGCCCACATGGACCTCACAGGCGAACCCTTGAAGTCTGGAAAATAGGATGTCAGGATCGGGTAGACGCTCCTGTCGTAGTACTTCCTCTCCGCCTGATACCTTTCGAGGTCGTGCTCCGGGAGGTCGATGTAGGGCCTGTTGACCTGGTCCTCGCAGGCCACCCAGAAGTTGCCTTCGCTGACGGGCTTGAAGTGCACCCCCGACTTCGGCAGGATGACGAGCGGGAGGAGGCCCAGCGGATTGAACCCTTTGGCGTGGAAGAGCGCGTCAAGCCCCTCCCCCTTCGACTGGATGCTGAAGATCTGCCTCTTCTTCGCCTTGACGTGGCTCTCCATTCCTATCGGCTCCAGGAGCTCGTTCTCCCAGGCTCCGCCTGCCAGGACGACGGTCTCGGCTCTGACCTCACCGGAGCCGGCCGTTGCCACTCCCTCCACCTTCGAGTCCTGCCATACGAAGGGCTCCCCTTCGATGCCGAGGCGCTTCGATGGCCCGACAATCAGCGCGGTCACCTCGGTGTTCAGCATCAGCTGGCCTCCCATCGCCAGGAACTCGCGGGCATAGAACCTGACGAGTTTGTCCGGGTCCAGCCTCCCGCATTTTGGCCCGAAGATCCCGCCGTCGACTGAAGGGAGGTTCATCAGCGCGGCCTCCGCGTCCGAACTGAATTCGGTCACCAGGTTCGGAAGAAGCCTCTTCAGCTCCCTCCTGTCGTGCCTGACGGTCTCTATCCCGCTGCGCTCCATCCGCTCCAGGTAGGGACCGCTCCTGCTGAGTTGGGCCTCGTCCATCAGCCAGAGGTAGCCGATCTTCTGAAGCCCTACGTCAGCCTTAAGCTCGTCTTGGACGTGGATGTAGAAGTCAATCGAAGAGTCCGAGAGTATCTGGTTGTCCCTGGACGAGAAGGTGTTCCTGAACATGGCGTTGCTCCTTCCGGTGTTCCCCTGACCGGGCGCCCCATGCCTGTCGACCACCAGGACCCTCTTCTGCGGGTTGTTCCTCTTCAGATGATACGCCGACGCCATCCCCATGATCCCGGTCCCGATGACTACGACGTCGGTCTCAGTCCCCAAAACGGGCGCTTGATGAGTCGAGTTCCTTTATCCTTTGTGCGGACCCGCCGGGACGGCTATCTGATCACATACATGGAAAGGTTCTGGTCCACATCCCTCGCAACGGGCGTCCACCCGTCGAAGGTCCAGACGTGCGAGACCACGCGAGTCCCAGGCCTGAGTTCGGCGAGCAGTTTCGACTCCAGTCTCCTGTTCGTCCCCTGCGACAGGAAGACCGTCACTATGGTTGCCTCCCTGAGGTCGACGTTGAAGAAATTCCCCCATATGATGCGCACCAGGTCCCTCAGATGCAGGACAGACACGGCCAGCCTGGAGATGAGGACCCGGATGGGGTCTGCTTCCACCCCCACCGCCTTGGCGTGAAAGGTCCTCGCCGCTTCAACCACTATCCGCCCGTCCCCGGACCCGAGGTCGTATACGATGTCGGCAGAGCAAGCCCCGGTCATCTCGAGCATCCTCCTGACCCTCTTTCGCGAAGTGGGCTCCCAGCCGGCCCCCAGGGGCGCCGACCAAATCATGAAGATTCCGAAGGCCAGGACCGATATGATGATCGCCCAGATCCAGGCAGATGCCAAGCGGTCATCGGAGTCGGGAAAGAGCATGAAAACGATTTCCATTCCAGAAGCTCTATCCTTGCTGTAGAAAGGTCGATTAGCTCCCGGAAGGGACCTTCGCCGTGGCGAAGGGCGTCCGCCAGTATGACGAGTTGGCGAAATATTACGACCTGCTCTACGCATGGAAGGATTACAGGAAGGAAGGGGTGATAATCGCTGAGCTCATCCAAAGGTACAAGGAATCGACGGGAAGTTCACTCCTTGACGTCGGCTGCGGGACGGGGGAGCACATCATGCAACTCAGGGGCAGGTTCGAATGCACCGGGTTGGATGTCAACGAAGCGATGCTGGAACAGGCAAGGCGCAAGGTCCAAGGCGTCCGATTCGTCAAGGGAAACATGATGGATTTCGACCTCGGGAGGAAGTACGACGTCGTCATCTGCCTTTTCAGCGCCATCGGGTTCGTGAAGACTTACCCGAACCTGGCCAGGACGCTCCGCAACTTCGCGAAGCACCTCAAGGAAGGGGGAGTAGTCATAGTCGAGCCTTGGCTGACAAGAGAGACGGCTTCGGACGGATACATCAGCGTGTTGACGCGGGGTTCCGACGACCTGAAGGTCACGAGGGTGGACTACAGCCGAGTGAAGAACGGACTCTCCGTGATAGACGAGAGGATTGTTGTCGCGGAGAAGGGAAAGGGGATAAGCACGTACAGAGACCGCATGGTCCTGGCTCTCTTCGAAAGGGACGAGTTCCTGAGACTGATGAGGCAAGCGGGCCTGCGGGCCAGGTACCTCAAGAAGTCCTTGGCCCCGGGAAGAGGGTTGTACGTCGGGGTCAAGGCCTGACGCAGCTCTGTGAGAAAGGCATCGCTTCTCGTGAGCCTGATTTATAATATGAAAAAGTTCCGCCGTCGCCTAGGTTGAATAGGAACATCAGGTTCCTCGGTTTCGGGGCGGTCGTCAGGGCACTGGGGGTGTCTATGCTCTATCCTTTCATTACGCTCTTTCTGAGCGAGGTCCTGGGCATCGGCTACCTTAGCATCGGCCTGCTCCTGATCTTGGTCGGAGTCGTCCCGCTACTGATTTCCCCCTTCGGGGGCATGGTAAGCGACAGGGTGGGGAGGCGGAGCCTCTTCCTGGTTACGCTGGGAATCGAGGCGATCAGCGTGGCCCTCGTCGCCACGTCGATGATGTTTGTGTTCGTCCCGGGCATAATAGCCGCCGCTGCGATGGCAAACGTTGCCGGGGGTGCCCTTGCCCAGCCTGCGCTCTCTGCCTACACGGCGGACCTGACGACCCTGTCCGAGAGGAGCGCTGCCTACAGCTGGCAGAGGATAGGATTCAACGCAGGCTACACCATTGGAGTCGCGATGGGGGGCGCGCTGATCTACGTGATCGGGTTCTCTGCAGCGGGTTTCCTCGCCGCCCTTCTGATGGGCAGTTCTGCGATCCTGCTGTCGTTGGTGCTCTCCCCCTCTCCCTACGACATTGCCATGGCCCAGCATGGTACGGCATCAAGCCCTACGGCGCCCCAGGGCCCGTCCTCAGTCCGCGAAAGCTTCAGGATACTGATCAATGACAGACGCTTCCTCGTGTTCAGTCTGGCGTTCTTTCTGGCAAGCCTGTCGACCGGCCAGTGGGCCAACACACTGCCTCTGTACCTCGGCGCAGTGCTGGTCCTTCCCACGTTCGTCGTTGGAGTGGCCCTGTCGCTCAACGGCCTCGTGGTCGTCCTGGGACAGAACCAGGTTACAAAGTGGGCGACTGGACACCTGCACACGTCTGCCGCCAACCTTGCGATTCTTCTTTACGCGACGTCATTCATCATGCTGGGCGCGATTGGCCTTGGAGGTACCGGCGGCGGCATGGTCGAGATCGGTTTCGTCATGGGGGCGATTGTGGTTCTGACTCTGGGAGAGAACTTCGGTGCGATACCGATGATGACCATGCCGTCCAATCTTGCACCGCCCACCGAGATAGGCTCCTACAACGGCGCCTTCGGGTTGTTCGCCGGAGCGGGGTGGGTCTTCGCCCCGGCGCTCGGCGGATTCGCACTGTCGGTAACGAGCAACACGCTTCTTGCCTGGGGTTGCATGATCATTCCGGCGGTGCCGGCGGTCGTCCTATTTTCCAGATTGGGGAAATCGCTTCCCAGAGATGCGAACACCGTCTGAGCTGTCAGCGCGCCCTCAGCGCTTCCGCCAGCTTTTCAGCGAGCAGGGCGTTCTCCCCGGCCTCGTCGTGCCGAAGGTAGACGTAACATTCTTTCGCGCCCGCAGTCGACTTCACTATCTTGTCCGACCAGGTGTCGATGGCGCTCCTGTCGTAGGAGTCCTTTCTCAGCCTAAAGTAGGCCAACCCTCCAGTGACCTTGAACACCGGCTCCATGTCTTCGGTGTCGGCGATGCAGAACCCTGCGCCGTGCTCTTCGAGAAGGTCATAGGTGGCGTCGTTCAGCCAGGACTCGTGCCTGAACTCGAACACCTTCGGCTCAACGTCTGAGGTGTGGGACAGGAATCCATCGAGCGCCTCGCGATCGAACCGCAAGAAAGGCGGGAGCTGGAACAGGACGGGGCCGCGCCGGGGCCCCAGTGAGTCGATTGTCCTCGAGAGTTTCTTGGCTGGTTCGTACGACCCTTCGCCGAGCTTGGATATGTGGGTGATAAGGCGGGGGGATTTGAAGGCGAACCTGAACCCCTCCGGAGTCTTGGCCGCCCAGCTCTTCACCATCGCGGCGCTCGGTGCCGAGTAGAACGAGCTGTTGATCTCGACGCTTCCAAGGCGCTCCGCATAGAGCCGGAGGAACTGCTCGCTCTTGGCCTCGCTGGGTAGAACTTCCCCTTCCAGGCGGCGTAACTGAAACCTGATACCCCGACGAAATGCTTCACGGGGAAACCGTCCCGGACCCGCGGAAAAGCGTTCTCGCCGAGTTCAGCTTCAGCAATGTTAATTATCTCGGGAGAGCTCTAAGGAGGCAGGATGCCGAAGAAGGACATCTTCGCTGAAGTTGAGAAGCAGGCGGAAAGCGCAGCCGTATCGCGCGCCTCATGGCGTGGCGTGCTGAGCCTGAACATACCCACGCTCGGGCTAGGGGCGGTGGAGTACCACCTGCGTGCCGCGAAGGCGCATGGTGACCTCCAGCCGGTCAAAGTGGTGAAGCTCGACAAGAAGAGCGGGAAGGAGGTAGTGAGCAGGGAGGTGCCGAGGATCTACCGCTACAAGGAGGGACCCAACGGGGAGAGGCTGGACGTCCAGGAGGTCACCCCGGAGGAGGCGAAGAAGTTCGTGAGGTACAAGGGCGATTTCCCCGTGACGGTCAGGACGGAGAAGAGGTACTTCCTGAAGTACGAGCTGGAGTTCACCGGGAAGTGGATAGAGGTGCCGCTGGACCAGACGGTCGACAGGCAGGAAGGAGAGGAGGTGGAGCCCTTCGAGCGGACGACCAAGGTCGAGGTGGACCCGGACGGGTTCGTGCCCATCGAAAGGGTCTCGGAATACAAGTTCAAAGAGGTCTACCAGCTCGCACCTGACACCGACAAGAAGGTCGCGGAGACCAACTCACGGGTGACGCAGCTGGCGAGATACCTCATCGAGAAGAATATGGCGCTCGTGGCCTTCTTCTCGTGGGGAAGAGGTTACAACTTCTACACGAGTGTGATTTACCCCTACGAGAGGAAGGACGGCCGCCTTTGGCTGCTGATGGGGCTGAGCGAAGGGATCCTCAAGCTCGACGACGCCTGGGCCCTGGTCGAGGAGAAGGGGTCGTCGAGGCTCCCCGCCGTCCCTGTGGCCAGGAAGAAGCCGAAGGTAGTGCTCTCGAAGTAAGTAGGATGAGCGAAGAGCTCCCGACGTATGTCCAGGAGAACTACTCCAAGGCGGTCAAGCTCGAGCTCGGCACCTGGCTGAGCAAGAACCCGCTCCCGAGCTTGGTCGAAGCGAAGTACGACGGCATCAGGGTCTTCCTCTTCAAGAGCGGAGACAAGCTGGTCCTCTCAAGCAAGCACGGCGGAATCTACACCCCGAAAAGCACCCCACAGGTCTTCTCCAGGGTGCCCGAGTTCCTTCACGCTCCCAACAGGATGATCTTGGATGGGGAGTACGTTGCAAAGGAGGCGAAGGGGCTCTTCCTGTTCGACGTGCTGCAGGTGGACGACCGCGACGTCAGGCCCAAACCGCTCACAGAGCGGAAGAAGATACTTCGGGAGATTCTCAAGGGGACGGGGCTAGAGGTTCCTTGCACTCTTGCCCGATCGGTGGACAAGATCAACGAGCTCAGGGACGATGAGGTCAGGGCGGGACGGGAAGGGGTCGTCGTCAAGAACCCCCTTTCGAGCTATGGGCAGCCGAACTCATGGCTCAAGCTGAAGAAGTTCGACACCATCGACGTCTTCGTCACGGGGTTCGTCGAGACGACAGAGATGAGAAAGACAGGGCTCGCGAGGTCGTGGTCTGTGGCTGTCTACGATGACAACGGCCAGGTGGTTGAGCTGGGGAACGTGGGATCGACCGTAGAGAGTGTCGACCCGCGCAAGATCAAGAAGGGCTCGGTGATCGAAGTCAGATTTCAGGAGGTCACGAGAGACAGGAAGCTCAGGGCCCCCTTCGTCCTCAGGATAAGGCACGACAAGACCCCCGACGAATGTACTTTGTCGCAACTAACATAAATACTGACAAGCCAACATCGTAAGGCGTTGTTCAGGTAGCTTGTCAACGCGAGATTATCACGCCCAATGGGAACGTATCAAAGCAGATCCAAACAAATGGAAAAACGAGAAAGCCCGTCGAAGAGACTATTACTGGAGACATAGGGATGCAATGCTAAAACATCAGAAAGAATACAAGCAAAAACTCAGAGAAGTGTGGAATGGCATCGAGCGAGTCACGCAGGAAATTCGAGGACGAGCCGAGACACTCGGACAGAAGATTCTCTCCGAGAATGGGTTTCTCGATATACAAAGAATGTCATGGGAATTCCCTTTCGATTACCTGGCCAAGCGCGATGGTCGTGTGTACATGGTTGAGATTACGACTGCCCGGGTGAAACGCCTCCGCAAGGGACCAGTCTCGCGGAGGATTATTGGTAGGGAATGGAACAGGAAAGGAGAAGGGTGGCGGCTTGACTGGGATCGAATGAACTTGGTGCGATATCTTGGGGCCGGACTAATCGTCATCTTTGTAAGACCTACACTGAGAGAGTATTACATCCTAACAGACCCTAACCCCCAGAATAAGGAGAAGATGGTCTACTTCAACCAAGGTGAACGTCATCTGATATGAGGGTTTCCAGACTCGAAGGAACGCCACCTGTCCAATTGTCGTTCAAGAGTGATGTCGGGCTCGAGAAGGCGGGGTCCAAGTCTTGGTTGAATGCAAGCTGGAGCAGGTAGCTAGGGTTCAGAATTTTGTCTTACAAGAGGGACATGCGACTTGAAGACGCAGAGAAGATCGCCCTGGATTTCCAGTCTAAGACTCGGGATCTTTACAAGAAGTGCCTCATCGCCGGGAGCATCAGGAGGAAGGAGCCCTTGGTGCACGACGTCGACTTCGCCGTCATCCCCAAGGGAAGGAACTTCGGGAAATGGAAGGATGGGGTGATTCGGAGGGTCGTCGGGATGGGAGGGAGGGTGACGACATTCGGGGAGACGATCTCGAACTTCGTATACAAAGGAGCACAGGTCAACCTGTTACTCTGCCTGAACGAGGACGCGTGGGGGGTGACGCAGATGTGGGCCACGGGGCCGAAGGGGCACACCATCGGGATGACGATCAAAGCCAGAGACAAGGGCCTGGTGATCAACTCGAAGGGACTGTGGACCAGGGAGGAACCGCCCCGGCTGATCAAGACGGAGACGGAACAAGACGTGGGGAGGATTCTGGATTGGAAGTACAAGCCCCCTGAGGAGAGAGGGAAGGCGGAAAAGAAACGCTCGAAGTTCGACTGGTAATCGGGTCTCGGCGCTTGAAGCTTAATTAGGGGTTTCGAAGGGATGGTTTTTCAAAGGTGATTGAAAATCCACGGGTCCAATTATAGACAGCAAAAAGGCCAGTTCTACTCAAAGAAGTTCGCACCCGGGGCTCCAAACCCCAAGGTGGCTCGCTTCACCACAGGCAAGAGCAGGCAGGACTACGACTACCTGTTCAGGCTAGTTTCTGACGGCAAGGTCCAGATTAGGCACAACGCCCTCGAAGCCGCCAGGGTGGCGGCCAGCAAGAAGGTGGTGCTGGTTGGCGAAGAGAACTTTCTCCTGAAGGTGGTCACCTATCCTCACCTGGTCCTCAGGGAGAACAAGATGATCGCCACAGCCGGGGCGGACCGTCTGCAGGAGGGGATGCGCAAGGCGTTCGGGAAACCCATCGGCCTTGCTGCGAGGGTCGGCATAGGGAGCGTGGTACTCGAGCTCAGCGTCAAGGCCGAGAACTTCGAGAAGGGGAAGCAAGCCATGTGGGCCGCCGCGACGAAGCTACCCATGAAGACGCACACCGAAATCGTCAAGCTGGAGCACCCCGTTGCTCCGACGCCGCAGTCTTAGGCGGGACCCGGCGCTTCGGATCTCACTCTGCGGCCTCGGCAAAACGCGCAACGTTCTTGGTTTCGACATTAAAGAAACTCCGCAAGGGGCGGAACCGATTATATGCCTGAAGCCTTGGCATAGGCCATGGGACAGCAGGACCGTAAGGAGACCGTGGGCGATATCTTTCGCCTGATAGGTGCAGGAAGGCCGAAGGACGGCCTGAAGTATTTCGCACCTGATTGCGTTCAGCACAACCCGTACGTGAAAGGGGGCATGGACGCGCTCTTCGACTCGATGGCCGCCGCTTCGAAGGAAATGGAGGGTCAGTTTCCAGACCCCGAGCTCAAGGTACGGTATGTCATCGAAGAGGGGGATTTCGTAGCAGCGTACACACAGCTCCTGGGAGCGAAGTCTGACCCCTCGAAGGGAGGCCTGAGGCAGGTCCACCTGTTCCGTTTCAAAGGCGACAAGATAGCCGAGTACTGGGACGTCACCCAGATGATACGGCCGGATATGCCCAACCCGGCCAACGCGTTCTAGGAGGCTCAGGTGTTGAGAACGCTCATCGCTTCAGAGTTCGTCTCAGCCGATGGGTACATCGTCGGGCCCAAGGAGGACATGAGCTGGGTCACCGGCAATTTCAACGAGGAGATGGCGAAGTATGCAGGCGATCTGATGGCGTCCATGGACACCATACTGCTGGGGAGGGTGACATACCAGATCATGGCCAACGCATGGCCAAACTGGACTGAAGAGCAGTCGCCGGGGGCGGACAAGATGAACCACACACCCAAGGTCGTCCTTTCGAGGACCCTGGGGGCAGCCCCCTGGGGGAAGTACAAACCTGCCGATGTGGTCCGAGACGACGTGGAACAGAGGATCATGGAACTGAAGCAAAAGTCAGGCAAGAGCATTGTCATCTATGGAAGCGCCAACGCCGTCCAGAGCCTTACGCGAATGGGCCTCATCGACGAGTACCAGCTTCTGGTACACCCGATTTTCCTAGGTGATGGGAAGCCTCTCTTCAGGGGGATGGAGGTGCCGGTCGGTCTGAAACACACGAGGACCCAATCGTTCGGCAACGGCGTCAATGTCCTGTATTACGAGCCTCAGTCTGTGAAAGGGAAGAGAGCATGACATACAAGGCCTACATCGACAACATACAGGCAAAGTCGGGAAAAACCCCCGAAGACTACCGCAAGATGGCCAAACAGAGGGGCCTGGAGAAGTATGGTGACCTGCTGAAATGGCTCAAGACGGAGTGCGGCCTTGGGCATGGTCACGCGAACGCGATAATCCTCTACATCCAGGATCCAGAGCCGGCCAAGAAGAAGCTGCGCGAGGACGCCAAGGCGGAGGCGAGGGCATAAGGATCACTTTCGCTGAACCCTACACTTTATCGAAGTTCTATCAGTGCGATTTAAGAACCAGCGCTGATCAGAGGCAAAAGAGAACCCTAGCATTGAATCCCGCTGTGACTGATTCGGCCGATTCTCCGTCAACAAGTACAGCGACAGCGTAAGGTAGGGTGTTGAGAAATTGGAAAGTCCCACGTCCGGTGCTGCAAGCCCAGTCCCCCACGTCAGGCTGATCTTCGCCCTGGTCATTGCCGCCTTCTTCATGGACATAATCGACGCTTCGATCGTGCAGGTGGCTCTTCCCTCCATTCAGACTGAATTCCGGGCCTCGCTGGCCGACAGCCAGTGGATCTACGGCGCCTATGCCATCACGCTTGCCGGTTTCCTGATGCTCATGGGGAGGGCGGGAGACGTCTACGGCCAGAAGAAGATCTTCATCGCCGGCCTTGTCGTGTTCACCATCGCTTCCTTCTCAGGGGGGCTCGCTCCGTCTCTGCTGTCGCTGGTGATATCCAGGCTGGTACAAGGGATCGGAGCCGCCATGACGACGGTCACGGCCTTCGCGATATTCATCGGGCTCTATCCCGAGGGCCCCCAAAGAAACAGGGCGATGGGGTTCATCGTGGCCGTGCTGTCTGGGGGTTTCGCGGCAGGGGCCACCGCCGGCGGTGTGTTGACCACCTTTCTGGGCTGGAGGTCTGTGATGTTCGTGAACGTCCCCATAGGGATTGTGACGGCCCTGCTTTGCACGAAGTATCTTCCCGGCGGCGGTGGATGGCTGAAGAACCAGCACCTCGACATACCCGGCGCTCTGACGGTGACAGCCGGGACCATCTTGATGGTCTACGGTCTCACCAATGCAGCGAGCCCGACCCTGGGCTTGGCCTCGGCCTGGACGATAGCGCCCCTCCTGATTGCGGCAGCGTTCTTGGTTTCTTTCCTGGCTATCGAGTCACGATCTGAGGCCCCGCTGATGCCGCTCGGCTTCATCCGCCGAGGGTCTGTGCTTACGGCTAACGCCCTGGCGCTCGTATTGACATCCATCGTGGGAGGGATTTCGTTCATGATGACGATATACTTCCAGGACATACTCGGTTACTCCCCTCTGGAGGCAGGCCTCCTGGTCCTCCCTCCTGCCCTGATCTTCTTCTTTGTAGGAGGTTGGGGGGCTGCGCGGATTGTCAATAAGTACGGCGCCAGGAAGACCCTGACGCTGTCGTCGGCGCTGGTGGCCGTCGGCGTCCTGCTGCTCTTTCCAATCTCCGCTACGGGGAGCTACATCGTGACTCTCCCAGGCCTCCTCATCTGGGCGATGGGCGCCAGCATCGGCATGCCGGCGGTTAACATCGCCGCCGTGGCGGGGACCAAGCATGGGGAGGAAGGCCTGGCGTCAGGGGTGATCAACACCTCTTTTCGGGTCGGCTTCCCTGTGGGGTTGGCGATCCTCCTGACCGTAGCTGGGGCGTTCGACCCACCCCCTGCTGCGTCTGCATCGGCACTGGCGAAGGCGGCCGCCGTGGTCGCCGGGTTCCAAGTGGCCATATTTGCAGGAGCGCTCTTGGGAGTCCTTGCGTTCATGATCGCCCTCCTGCTGAAGGATGGGAAGCCTCAGCGGGGCCCGCCTGAAGGGAACGCGCCTCCGGCCTAGGAAGACCTCTCGATTCCTGCAGGAAGTATATAACGGGCCCGCGCGGGCCGATTCTAGAATCCGGAGCACCTGGAAGCGAGTTCTATGACAGTCAGGATAGACGAGAAGAGGGTATTCGAGATAATCGAATCCGAGAAGCCCAAGGTGGTCCTTGTGAACGCCCCAGGCGGGCTGTTGAGGCAGACCAAGGAGTTGATGGAGCGGGTCAAGGAGAAATATGGTGTCACCAGCGTCCTGTCCGGGGACAGCTGCTTCGGGATTTGCGACACGGCGGATGACGACGTCGAGGAGCTCCAGGCCGACCTCGCGTTCCACATAGGGCACAACGCGGCCGTTACGGAGGTTGGGGATTACACTTACCTGGTGGACGCGGTCGACGACGTAGAGTTCGGAGAGGTCGTCGAGAAGGCGGCGGTGGTCCTGGCCCCGTACAAGAGGGTGGGGCTGGCGACCTTCAGCCAGCATCTTCATCAGCTCAAGCCCGTCAAGGAAAGGCTCGAGACCAAGGGGTTCGAGGTGATCATAGGTAAGGGGAACAGCATGATGCTGGAGGGGCAGGTCTTCGGGTGCGACTTCTCCACCTCCTACCAGATCCGCGAACAGGTCGACGCGTTCGCCGTCCTTGGAGAGAGCGAGTTCCATGCGGTAGGCCTGGCCCTGGCCACAGGCAGGCCGACCTTCATGCTGGACCCTTACATGGACGAAGTCACCGACATGCAGCAGGCGGCAGACGAAAGGAGAAAGCGCGCAATCCTTGCGGTCTACAAGGCACGGGACGCGAGGGTCTTCGGCGTGATCACGGGGTTGAAGGAGGGGCAGAAGATGCTGGGAAGGAGCCGATGGATCACGACGAGGCTCGAGATGAGCGGAAGGAAGGTGGTCCAGCTGGCGATGCGGGACGTCACAGCGGAACGACTTGCGCCTCACAGGGAGATCGACGCCTTCATCCAGACGGCGTGCCCGAGGATATCCATCGACGGGTTCACCTTCGACAGGCCCGTGCTCTCGATACCCCAGGCTGACGCATTAGTGGCGCTTATTGAGGGGAGGGAACCGGGGGAGTTCCTTGAGAGATCGAAATGGATTGAGCTCACGGTGGGGCTGATCAAGAGATGAAAGAAAAAGCGAAACAGGCGGGAGTGATCCCCGGGGACAGGCTTGCCGTGTCAGAGGAGTTCCTCCCCGGCCAGCACACCTACGACGATTCGGGGCTAATCAGGGCGCTGGTGGCGGGATCGGTGCAGAAGGACGCCAAGAACATGGAGATCTCTGTGAAGCCGGCTGTCGAGCCGGAAGTGATCAAAGTGGACGACTGGGTGACGGGGCAGGTCGAGGGAGCCCAGGCGAACTCGGCTAACGTGCACATCTACTTCCACAACGGGAAGCCGACCTACAAGGACTTCTCGGGAATGCTGACACTGAGGGGCCTGTCGGGGGGCGGGCGAGGAATGCGCAGGACTACCCCGGTCAAGCCGGGGGACATCGTGAGATGCCGGGTATTCAGCCTCGTCAACGGGATCATCCACCTGACAATAGACGAGCCAGACATGGGGGTGGTGGCGGCACTCTGCGGCAACTGCGGCAAACCCCTCCTGAGAGGCAACCCCACCAGGGCGAAATGCGACGAGTGCGGGAACGTCGAAGAGAGGAAGCTCGCCAGGGACTTCGGGACGACCCCCATCGAGCCATAGGCTCACGTGAAAGCCGCCGATTTGAAACGAATCATACCATCTCCTTAATAACAAGAAATCGAGGGGCGGTCAGACAAATTGCAGGTTCAGACCACCAACGAGGATGAAAAGGGCCTCACGGTCGAGATTACAGGGGAGGACTACTCCCTGGCTGAAATCGTCCACCACGAGCTGCTTGAAGAGAAGAGCGTCACCTTTGCAGGGGTGATACCCCCTCACCCTCTGATCAAGAAGCTCGTGCTGAAGGTCAGGGCCCAGCGCATCAAGCCCGAGAAGGCGTTCGCCAACAGCGTGGAAAGGGCCATGGATACCACCCAGGAGCTCTTCGTCGGAGTCAAGAAGGCCCTCGGCGGTGGGTCAAGCTGACCCTGAAGTTCTGCCCAAAGTGCGGTACGCGGCTCAAGCTAAAGCAGGTCAAGGGCGCCAGGGAGGTAACCATCGCCTACGCCTGCGAAAATTGCGGCTACTCCAGCAAGCCGCCGACCCAGACGTTAAAACAGGATACCGAGGAAGAGCTCTCTAACACGCCCCAGATCAAAGTGGTGGGGGACAAGGAGGCCAAGCTCAACTCCCTCCCGACAACCAAGATCGAATGCCCGAAGTGCGGATACGACGAAGCCTTCTGGTGGTTCCTGCAGACGAGGAGCGGGGACGAGCCACCTACCCAATTCTACAGGTGTGCGAAATGCAGTCATACCTGGAGAAGCTACAGTTAGCCGTTCAGACGTCGTCTCTGGTGTAGACTTCCACCGCGTCTCCTCCCGCTATCAGGATGTCGGCGCTGGCAGCGGGGATCGACGCTATGTCCTCCGCCTCGAACGGACCGTACCGCCGCATGTCCAGCCCCACCAGTTCGTTTACGTGCTTGATGAACTTCACGGTGACGCTCCTCTGGGACTCGGTGAGGTGGGCGAACTCCACGAAGGAAGGCTGGCCCGCCGAGACCGCCTCGACGAGGGTCTGGAATCGTCTCTGGAACTTCTGCTCGGCCGAACACACGTACCGCTCTTCTGGGAGGAGCTGCAGCAGCGCGTTCTGCAGCATCGCCTTCCTCGTCCTAATCTTCAGGAGCTGGCTCACCATGGATTCAATCATCTTCGCCTGGGTGGCGGTAAGGCGGACAGAGACCTCGGAGCTCCCGGAGACTGCGGACCTCTTCAGCTTCTGGCTGTAGGCCGAGAGCCTGGAATAGAAGTCGCTGGGAAGCGGAAGCAGAGGCTCGGACTGTCCTTCTAAATCGAGCCTCCTCTTCAGATATTCGAGGGTGGTTTCAGCCATCTAAGCAACCTCCCCTAGGCCGCGGGTTAAAATCGAGACCGCCGCGTAGGTCGGAAGCTCTGCCGTTTCCGGTTTCGTAAACGGCCCAAAGTCCCTGTGCCTGATCCTGAAGCGGGGATAGAAGCCAATCTTGAGCTTGACAGGCTTGGCGCTCAGCACCACGGGGTCCTCCTGCGGGTCGAACTTTTCCATGTTCTCGATCCTCATCTTCGACATGCCGGTCTCCCCGTGCAGCGTCCCTGCAAGCCTGAAAACGCGGTGGATGTCGGTGGTCACCGAAGAGTCCACCATCGCCCTCTGTGATGAAATCGCCTCCGACACCAGCTTCTGGAGAGTGCCAGCATAATCCTGCCTCCGTTCGTCCACGTACCCCGTGATTCTTCTCGTCCACCCCGCCCCCTGCGGGCCGGAAGGAGGTCTCCTTCGGAGGGTGGACGCTATGCTCTGGTTGAGAGGGAGCGACGAGCCTCTCATGTATTCGGCGATCTCCCCCCTTGCCTGCTGATCCAGAAGTTCGAACCTCTTGTCGAAGACGTGCAGGTGGTAGCCCCTGTTGCCCGAGAAGTAGAGCTGGATCGACTTCGCGTCGACCCCGAAATCACTCGTGAGGAAGCCGACGACCCTGACCGCGTGCTCCTTCGCAGCGTCGAGGCAGGTTTCGCAAGTCCCGTGGAACTCTACGGCAGGTCCGCCGCACTTCGTGCATTTCTGCGGCCGGGGGAGCTTTCCCGAAGCGTGGCACTTCTCGCAGTACCAGAGGTCGTGACCCCTCTTGCAGGATGTCGGTATGTCCGTCGCGTCTATGTCGAAGATGAGTTCGGCGCCGAGCCACCCCTTCTCCTCTATGGGCCTGGTCGGAAATTCATAGCGGGCGTTGGAACAGTAGACGGAAGAGGGCGACTGCCTGAGGATTTCGGCCCTGGCTTCTCCTTCGCTTTTGAAGGAGAGGTGCCTTACCATCCCTCCCCCGAAGGGGATGTAGCCGAACTCCCTCGATTCGATGGCTTCTGGGAACCCAATCTGGTCTGCGCTACGAAAGTAATATTCGCGATAGGCGTTGCGCAGCCAGACCTTAGTTCCTTCGTTCAATCTGGATTGGTTCCAGGGCGTCGGCCAGATAAGGGCATCCGTCCGACCTTGGTCGTTAAGAGGGATAGGCCAATACTATCTTGCTTGAGAGTCCCGCTAGAGGCTTACCTCACGATGAGCGGGGCGAAGGTCTACTCGCTCGTGGCGGCGGTCTCGTTCTCCCCGCTCGATATCGATCTCAGCCACCTGGCGAGAGGCGAATGGAACGCCCTGACGGACAGGTTCCGCGTCTGGTACCTGGGTCAGGGCGAGGGTGACGGCCACCCCACCTGCTATCTGATGATACGCAAGTTCGACGCCCAGGAAGGGGTCCTCTTGTACGGGCACGTAGTGGTGAACCTTGATCAAGGGGTCGGAGCTGAAGACGCGAGAGTCTTCACCGTCGGCATCATGAGCAACGACGAGATTAGGGCAAGGTCGATGCTGAACTCGATGCTCGAGATCCCGCCCTCTTTTCACAAGAGAGGAGAGATCAGGCTCGTCGAGCACAGGTGGAGAGACGACCCGGATGCCGTCATGCGTTTCCTAGCGAACATCCATTCGACCATGGCTCAGCAGGCCCCTGACCCCAGCGGCAAGGTCTACACGCTGAAGTTCAAACCCCCGCCAGGTTTGATGGGAGAACTGACGCGGAACCTAGGCACCTGGTGGTAACCTAGAGACAGTCGAGGAATCTCAACCTGCCCTCGTAGGCGAAATGAGCCACATTAGGTTGCCAGCTTTCGGCTTCGGCGCGCCCTTGAAGTCGATCCTGGCCATCGCGCCGTTCTCGAAATCCAAGTTCTGCCACACCGCTTCCCAGTTCAGCGCATCAGCGAGAAGGTGCCCGAGATGAGGCAGATGTGCGATGAGGATCACGCTGTCGTTCTTCTTCAGTTTGGACAGCACCTTGTAGACTTCGGAAACCTTTGCTTCAGGCTCCAGACACGTATCGCTCATCAACTTGGCTTGGGGGTTCAACATTTTCTTCGCCATTTCTGCTGTTTCCCTACCTCTGGCGCGCGGACTTGAAATTATGATGTCGGGGACCACTCCCAAATGTTTCGCCTTCGCGCAAGTCCATTCGACCTGCTCCTTCCCTTCGTCGACCAGCCGACGGCCCTCGTCGGTCTTGTCTGACGCCGAGGCCTTGTTCTCGGCGTGCCCATGCCTGAAGATGTAGACCATCATAGCCACTTCGTGCCCTGGTCGACGCTAAAGACGTTCCACGGTCATATGACCGCACCTTCCCTCCTAGTCGTTCAATTTCAGCCGAATCCGTGGGGCGCTGAGTTTTCCCGGCCAAGGCTTATTATCTGACTTCGAAAAGCCTCGATGAAGGCTGCGCTACCTTGTTCTTGGCTAAGACGTCTTCGGCGTTAGAGTGGAAGGCCGTCGCAGCCGCGGTGAAAACACTAGTTGAAGAAGCGACGTTCGACGCGACCTCCGAAGGCATCGCGTTCAGAGCCATGGACCCGTCTCACGTGGCCCTAGTTGATCTGACCATGCCGAACAGTTCCTTCCAGTCATACGAGTGTTCGAAGCCGTTCAAGTTCAGCATAAGAGTCGAGGACCTTGTTAAGACAATGAATCGTTCAGATTCGAAGGACACTGTCACCATTTCGGACAGGGATCCAGATTCGAAAGAAGAATCCTCGGACGAAGGAATCTGGGTCATCTTCCAGAACGGCTACAGGCGCAAGTTCAACATTCATCTTATTGAGAGTACAGCTGCGAGTGCTCCGCTACCAAAGCTCGAGCTCGAGACGAAGGCCACGGTGACGAAAACGATTCTAGAAAAAATCCTGGGGGACGTGTCGGTGGTGGCGGACCAAGTTACCATTGAAGCTTCCAAGGAGAAGATCAAGTTCAGCGGCAAGAGTGATGTTGGCAAGGCCGACGTGGCTCTGGCCAAGAACGATGCGGATGTACTGAAGCTCGAGTCGACCGCTGACAGCAGGGCAACATTCAGTATCGAGTACGTAAATTCTATCCTCAAAGCGTTGGGGGGAGTAGCCGATACCGTTGATGTACAATACTCTAGCAAAAAGCCGCTAAAAATGACATTTTTATTGAACTCCCAAGGCGCAATCTTGCAATTTTTTCTGGCTCCGCGTGTTAGTGATTAGAATCGCTCTGACCGACATCGCTTGCAGACCTGTTCATTTTCTTGTGTACGCATTCGCCGTGCTTCCATTTCGAGGAATTGCAGTTCATGCAGACAACCTCAAACCCAGGCGGTAAGCCGCTTTTGAGGAGCCAAGAATACAGTGGCGACCCTCCACGTGGTATCCCGAACTCGCGGCTCGTCTTGTTGGCGTCACCAGCGACGTGGTCGATGGTAAGAAACTCCCGCTCCGTCACGCCGCAGCATGAACACGCAAACGTCCAGTTGGAGTAGTGACCGAAGACCTGATACTTTATGCGCCTGTTCCTTTTCATCATGGATGCCCGTGCAGATTGACGTGTCCGTTCGAGATGGCCCAGCTGATATGCTCGGGTTCGCGCCTTGATTTTTTCTTTGTTAAAGGCGTAATTCAGGCTCCTGTAACGCCTTTGATATTCGCGGTGTGCAGGCTTAATGCATGAATCGCAGTGATACTGGTGCCCAACCCTTCGTTGAAAGAGGCTACCACATCTCCTGCACTCGACTGGTCCTCCCTTTGGTGGTTTGATGCCTGCCATCGTTGAATCAGCTCGAGTTCGGAGAGCTGATGGGCTTCCTCTGGTGGATGCATGCTTCCCTGTTCCTCTTTGATGCGTTACAGTTTGCACAGAGGACCGCAAATCCCGGAGGGAACCCATTCCTAACGAGCCATCTGTACAGCGACGAGCCACCCCGCGGGATTCCCAATTCTCGACTCGACGTATTCCCGTTGCCCTCGATATGATCTACCGTCAGGAAATCGATCTCCGATTCCCCGCAGCAAGCGCAGTGGAGAGCCCCATTCGAATAATGCTCCAGCACTAGCCGCCTCGAATCCCTGAGTTTACGGAACTCATACTGACGCCGCGATTCGTGATACCTCTGAGAATTGTGTTCCTGCCATTCGCGCACTTTCCGAATCTCTTCGTCCCTATGGAGCCAGTACTGCTTTCTTCGACTGAGGCATGCCACCTCGAGGCGAACAGGCCCTCTGCAAACCATGCAGAACTTCTGCGGGCCACTTGCGGGTTGGTAGATCTGGCCGCATCGCATGCACGTCCTTTGTTGAGATGGAACTCCCTTGGTCATCGAGTTCTTACTCCTTGAGACCTCTTAACTCCCAACCTCGCACCACTCCCTCACCACCTTCGCCAGCCCCTCCATCGAGTAGCCCACGGCGTCAGCGTGTAGCGTCTTCCATCACGGGCTCATGGAAGTTCTCATTCCGAACTCCATGGTACCCTAGTCATCTCTCCGCCACAGTGCTCGCACTTGCCTGTCGAGGCTTCAGACATGGGCAAGAGCCTATCCACAAATTGGATGTTGCTCGTGTTGTGTTCGGTACAGAACCGCATGATTTCATCTGTCAGTTCGTCAGCCGTCCTTGTCCCGTCGTTGACCCATGCCTTGTGTGTTACGATAATCCGCTGCTTCGGATAGGTTATCGACACTTCGACGCGCTTGACCGACCCTCCACTCCCAAATGATGAGATCAGAGCGACGGGACCGTTGGGTTCGAGCTTCTTGGATTTGCCTGTTGCGCTTGAAGTTTCACTATGCACCTGAATCGTCCCCATCGTCCTCTAACTCTTCTTCTTCGAGGTTCATTTCCTCCGGGTCTAGTCCCAGTTCCCTGAGCTCTTTCTTTGCCGACTCGACTGAGATGGTCTTGTAGAACTCTATGTCGTAGAGTGTGCCGTAGGCGTCCCACCCATGGTTGAGTAGCTCCTTCGCAACCTTAGCCACCCACTGAAGCCGTTCATGCAGCTCCTTCCCCATGGCGCCAATCTCCTCGAGTGTCTTGAAGTCTACATCTCCCTCCAAGTCTTCGATTTCCCAGGCAGGCTTGCCGAAGAGAAAGAGGGAAAGCCTCGTCTCTTTCTCAACAGATTCGACGTTGGTCATTGAGCAATAATGCGAGCCGCGTATTTAACGACCCAGCCAGGCCAAGCTTAAATGCACGAGCGAAAGCGGGCCAATTCCGGTTAGGTGAGAGTATGAAGTTTCCTAAGGAAATCCGTCGAAATTGTCCATGGTGTAACAAGCACACGATACATTCCGTAGCGCTTTACAAGAGAGGAAAGGAGCGTGCGGGCTCCTGGGGCGCACGAAGGCAGGCTGGAAGGAAGCGCGGTTATGGCGGCCAGAAGTTCCCTGAACTGATCCGCACTGCAAAAACTACTAAAAAAGCGACCTTGAAGTTAAAGTGTAGAGAATGTAATAGAGAGATGATGACATATGGTATCAGGCTGAGGAAGGCGGAGATCGCGGCATGAAGCGCGAACGGGAGCCCATCCCAAAGACGAAAAGTTCCTTCATCCTAGTGAAGTGCCCGGACTGCGGGGAGGAGAGGATCCTCTTCTCAAACTCTTCCATGGACATAGGCTGCAGGGGGTGCGGGAGGAAGCTCGCCGAGAGCAAGGGTGGGAAGTCCGTGGTACTCGCCACGGTAGTGAAGCGCCTGGGCTGAAAAACGCCAAATACTACGCGAAGGTGGCACGTCAAAGATGAGTTCAGAGAACCCCCTCCCGGAGGCCGGGGAGATAGTCGTCTGCACCGTGAGGGAGATAACGTCTCACGGCATCTACGTAAACTTGGACCAGTATGCCGGCACCAATGGCTTCCTCCACGTCTCCGAGATATCGACCGGGTGGGTCAGGAACATCGACAGGGTCGCCAAGGTCTCGCAGAAGCTCATCCTGAAGGTCATCAGGGTCAACAGGATGAGGAGGGAGATCGACCTGTCGCTGAGGCAGGTTACCAACGAGGAGCGCAGGGCCAAGGTCATCGAGTGGAAGAGGGAAGAGAGGGCAGTCGCGATCATCGACGCGGTGAAGAAGAAGCTGGGCGCAGATGAAGCCCATGAGAGGGAACTGAGGCGGAGGCTGGAGGAGGAGTTCGGGACCCTTTACGTAGCCCTGGAGACCGCGGCGCGCAAGGGAGAGAAGGGCTTGGCCAGCCTCGCGCTCCCTGAGAGAGAAACGAAGGCCATAGCTGAAATCGCGGCGGAGAAGATCGTCCCTCCGAGGTACGAGGTCGGCGCGCTCGTAGAGGTCTCGTCCAGGTCACCTGAAGGGATCGAGCAGGTCAAGAAGACGCTGATGGCCGCGGCAGGCGCCCAACAGGCGGATGTCCACATCACCTACGCAGGGGCCCCGCGCTACAGGGTCAGGATCACCGCCGACGACTACAAGCAGGCGGAGAAGGCCCTGGATGGGGTCATAGAGAAGATCAAGGACGGGGTCGGCAAGCACGACGCGTTCAGCTTCAAGCGCGAGATATCGAGGAAGTACGGCGGCTCTTCTTGAAGGGCCTTATGCTGAAGTGCACCCAGTGCGGCAGGTACACCCTGTCTGACCAGTGCCCCAGCTGCGGGGGGAGGGCAGTCACAGTTCACCCGGCGAGGTACTCCCCAGACGACAAATACGCGAGATACCGGAGTCCGATGGCCTATGAAGGGGACGCTCAGGCCACAAGCTGATACAGAAGAATGGTGTTGAAGCACTGCAGGTTCGAGTTTCCAGGACAATTCGACGCACCCGACTCCGCTAACGACAGGCTGGGCGAAACGTACGCCAGCCTGAAAGGTCCGCCGCTGGTAGCGTTGTAGTTGAAGCTGCTCGGATAGGAGAAAACTTCGTACGGCGGAGCTCCGTTGCTCGCAAACGCGTAGCTGCTGGACAAAGTGCAGTAGAACAGGCCGTCACAGACCGTGCCAGTGTTCGTGTTCGAGGGGACGATGTACCCAGCCAGCTTGAAAGGCAGGAGCCGACCGAAGAGGCTGTTCGTCATCGCGTATGGGGTCAGGGTGAAGTCGTCGCCGCTCTCGCAGAGCTGGCCTGCCGAGGTCAGCTCGTTGGGCGTGTTCCCCGGGCACTCCAGGTACTTCGACTCGGTGAGGTTGCCTATGCGTATGAACCACTGCTTCTTGCTCTCGTCCCCTCCGCCTGCGGTGAACCCGCTACCGCTCGGCACCTGCAGTGCATAGTATGATGCGGAACCGGAGGAACCGCTTACCGTGAAGATGCTGCCGGTGATGAATATGGCGACGTATGCGGTCCTGTAGCAAGACGTGGAGTTGGTCGGCAGGCAGCCTGGGATGTAGGCCATCTGCTTCGCCATGGCGGCGGCCTGGGTCACATTCGACATCAGCAACTGCCCAACCTGGGCGATCCTGGTGCTGTTCAGCGTCGCGTTGTCGACCACGGACGTCCTGTTCCCCATGACGGTGAACCAGTACCCATAGTCCCACCAGGAAATGATCACGGAGTTGGTCGGTGTTTCAGTCCTCACCCATTGAAGAGCCAGTATCCAGTCGCTGAACCCCGATCGGGAGTAGATGGTGGCGCCGTTGACGATGCTTACCCCGGAGTCAGCAGGGCTGTTGTTACAGAAGAGCTGGCCGGAGTAGGTGCACTGTATAGGGTTGGGTATCCAGTACGATCCCGCCGGAAGCGCGACCAGAGCGATGACGGCGATTGAAAAGACGACCTTCATCTCGTTGCGCGAAGTCGGGGCCGCCTTCTTCTTGACCAGAGGCGTGCTGCTCGGCTTGACGATCGAATAGGCCAGCTCGGC
>JACWAI010000032.1 GCA_014874415.1 Nitrososphaerales archaeon | reverse complement strand
TGGAGGACCTTAAGGGACGGGTCAACGAGTTGCAGGAGGAGGAAGAGAAGCACAAGAATGCGCTGACCGAGCTTGAGAAAGCCGAAGCCGATGCCGAAGGGCTTGTCCGCAGGCTGAAGACCGAGAAGGATGAGCTCCAGAGGCGCGAAATGAATCTTCAGGGAGTCAAGGCGGAGAGAGAGTACTACGAGCGCCTCTCAGACGATGCAGCGCACGACGCCGCCGAGCTAAGTGAAGAGATCAGGGAGCTAGGACAGGCGCTCGCCAAAGTAGAGGAGGAGCTCGAAGGGGAGGGACCCGACAGACCCCCTACGACCGTTCCACTTTCTGAACTGAAAAAGAAGGAACGAGCTCTCGAAGCCAAGGAGAGGAAGCTGATGGAGCTCAAGGCGGCCGTTGAAACCAAGCTCGCGGACTATGAGTCGGTGATGAGAAACGGGGTTTGCCCGGTGTGTGACAGGCCCGCCACAGCGATTGACTTCGACGACAAGAGAGAGAGGAAGGACGCCGAGAGGAAACATGTGGTCGAAGAGCTTGCTTCTATCAGGGAAGAGATCGAGGAGCTCCAGAAGAAGATCGAGAAGACCGAAGAGTACACAGAGGCGAAGAAGGAGCTGGCTCATACGCGGACCGAGAGGTCGAGGCTGAAGGCTGAGATTGGAAAGCAAGAGTTGGCAAGGCATAAGTTCGAGAAGCGGAGCGCTTTCGCCAAGAGTACCCTGCAACAGCTCGGCCAGAGGTTGGAAGAGCTGAAGGACGTAGGCCAGGGAATCCAGGTGGCAAACAAGAATCTGGACCAGGCAGAGTCGGAGCTGAGGAGCGTCAGAGACAGGCTGGTAAGAGCTAGAGGGATGCTCGAAACCACCCAGAAGAGGCAGACGGAGATCGCCATCGAAATCGTGGCCAAAGAACAGGCGTCGAACAAAGCGAAGGAGCTCAGGGAGAGGGAGATCTGGCTCGGAGACTACTTCGTGCCTACCGTCAAGGTGATCGAGAAGTCTGTGCTCGCGACGATAAACCAGGAGTTCGATTCGCTCTTCAAGAGATGGTTCGGGATGCTCGTAGCCGACCCCGAGAAAGAAGTGAGCGTCGACGAAGACTTCACGCCCATAGCCTCTCAGGGAGGCTATGAGCAGGATGTGAAGTATCTCAGTGGGGGAGAAAGGACGAGTGTAGCCCTTTCCTACAGGCTCGCGCTGAACATCCTTGCGCAGCGGGTCTCGGTAGGCATGAAATCGAACCTCTTGATTCTCGACGAGCCCACTGATGGGTTCAGCAAGGAGCAGCTTGGGAGCGTGAGGGAGGTCCTCGACGAAGTGGGGTGCCCTCAGGTGATAATCGTCTCCCACGACAAGGAACTGGAGAGCTTCGCGGACCAGATCTTCAGGGTCGAGAAGTCTGGGAGCGAGTCTACGGTCAGGATGCCCTGATAGGGAGGTTTATCGCGCCTCCGTCGAGAAGCTTCTCGATAGAGCGCGCTTTCGCGCTTTAATAACTGTCCGAGGGGCGCCGAAACAACTTGGGAAGGCTGAACACATGGTACAGGATTCTCAATGGCACCTATGACACCCATGCAGAGCCCGTGGGAAACCTCGACCCCTTCAGTCGGTGGCTAATCGCCACACGTTCTGTGGTGTTCGTGATGACAGCGAACTCGGTGATCATAGGAGGACTTCTCTACCTTCTCGGGGCAGGGTTCAGTTACGGCTTTTTGCTGCCGTTTTCGCTCGCCCTTGTCGGGCTTGTCACAGCTCATGCAGCCAGCAATCTGTTCAACGACTACTGGGACGCGAAGCATGGAATCGACACGAGTGTTGATTACTTCAGGCCGGCGTACATGCCCCACCCTACCCTCTCTGGGATGATGTCCCCCAGGGGGCTCTTCTCTCTCGGACTGGGGCACCTCGTCCTGATGCTCGCGATCACGAGTTACTTCGTGGCGCTCAGGGGGCCGCTCGTGCTCGTCTTTGCGGGCTTGGGAGTGCTCTTTCTGACGCTGTACGCCGGAGGCCCGCATCCCCTCAAACGCATCGGCCTTGGTGAGCCGACCGTGTTCGTCGTATGGGGGCCGTTGATGGTCGGAGGGACGTTCTTCGTCCTCTCGGGGACCCTTCCTCTATGGGTCATTGTGGCCTCGATACCGTACGCCGTGAGCGTCACGACCGTTCTCTTCGGGAAGCACATCGACAAGATAGACTACGACACACCGCTGGGGGTCAAGACCGTTCCGGTTCTCCTCGGTGAGGCTGTGACAAAGACCGTCCTCAAGGCGTTGATCCTGATCGCCTACGCGGCTGTAGTCGGCCTCGTCGCGACGAGGTTCCTGCCTGTCTGGTCGCTGATATCACTGCTCGCACTGCCTCGTGCGAGCCAACTCTTCCGGGTCCTGTCGGAGCCGAGGCCGAAAGAGGCCCCGCCCGGCGCCATCGCATGGCCAATCTGGTACCTGGGATACGTCTTCAACCATAACAGGAGGTTTGGCGCCCTTTACGTGTTCGGTCTCATCATAAGCGTCCTTGCGCCAGTGTATATCTGAAGTCGCACATTCCAGTTAGATAATGTGCGGTGGACCAATGAAAATTCGCGGTGCATGGTGCTCATTGAACCTCCTCCGAGCCGCCCTCTTCCGTCAGAGTGATGTGGTGGGCAGCCCAAGACGGAAGTTCGGTGCTATACCTTCAGGGAGCGGACGTCAGAGAACAGTAGCAGGCTGAAACTGAAGACGGCCGTGCCGATGGCCGCGAGGACAAAGTCGAAGTTGATCCCATATGCCGCGATTATCAGCCCGCCTGCCACCTGCCCAGCAGGGCTGGCCGCCAGACTCCCGACCTCGTCGATGCTCAGGTATCTGCCAAGTATCTCGTTGGGAACGTATCTCTGGACCCCGGTGAAGAAGGCCGTGTTGCCGAAGCCGCCGAATATCGTGGAGATGAAGATGAAGGCCGCGGCGGGCACCGTACCGGGGAAAAACACCACCCCGAGTATCCCCAGTCCCGCTATCCCCAGGGGGCCGCGAACCAGATGCCGAACCTGCGCTCGGGGTGGAGC
>JACWAI010000031.1 GCA_014874415.1 Nitrososphaerales archaeon | reverse complement strand
TACACGATGCCGCGGAAGGTCTATGCCATCGACCAGGCGTTCATGGGGAGGAAGGAGGAGTCTGCGGGCGGAGTGTTGGAGAACGTCGTCCTGCTCGCCATAAAGCGCAGAATCAGCTACGGCGAGACTGGGGAGGAGGTGTACTACTGGAGGGACGAGGGGGGCGAGGTGGACTTCGTGTTGACAAGGGAGGGGAAGGTCGTGAGCTTAATCCAGGCCACCCGTGCCTCAGAGGTGGGCGAGGTGGACCCGAGGGAGGTGAAGCAGCTCGCGAAGGCGGGAAGAAGGTTCCGGTGCGGGGATCTGCGGGTCGTCACCTCCGGAGCAGAAGGGGAGACATCGGCTGACGGGATGAAGGTCAGACTCGTGCCTTTGTTGAAGTTCCTCATGACATGAAGGGGGCTGCGGCCACGGCCGACCTGTACCGAAGCTTGCTAATACAAAGGCATGATCGAGGTTCAGGATTAGAGGAGCGGCTCGGTTCTTCCCCCATCAACGACCCTCGTCATGCCCCTGCAAAGGAGGGGCCGCCCGCACCAAAGACCGGGGCCCGCTGAGACGGGTGCTTTCATGACCGGCTCCCTCTTCCCGCCTGTTCAGTAGTGCTCCTCTTCCACTGTCCCCTCACGATGATGCCGTCAGCATCGTCATCGGTTTCGATTTTGTGCGGAGAGAAGATGGGCCTTAGGGGGCGAGGCTTAAAATGCCGTCATAGAGGCTTACCAGATAGAAGCATGAAGGTCAGCCTGTACCTGAATGATGAACTATGGGCGAAGTTCAAAAGGGCTGTCCTTCGCCAGACAGGCGACGCCAGGTCTCTCAGCTCCAAGGTTCAGGACCTCATCCAGAACTCCATGCTGCAGGAGTCGGTCGCCGTCGGCTTCAGAAGGATGGGGGTGACCCCGAACCCCGTCGACCCGTCCGCGGTGGCGCCCGTAGTGCCATCCGTGGCCACATCGTCAGGGCAGGTCCTCAGAGGCATGAGGGGCTCTCGTCATGAAAAGGCAAAGAGCTGAAAAGTGCGTCGGTGATTATCTTTCCCTGTAGACCAGGTCGTGGCGTTCGTAATCTTCGAGGACTACCGTCTTTCTTTGCTCATCGACAAGGACTGCTCATGCGGTGGCCTTGGCGAGCCCGATGGCCCTGAAGCCGACGCCAGCTTCCTCAAACTTCTTGTCATCGTAGATCCGCCTCCCGTCGATGACGAACGGATGCCTCATTCTCCTCTTGAAGGTTTGGGGGGTCAGTTTCTTGAACTCGTCCCACTCGGTGACGAGAATCGCGCAGTCTGAGCCTTTGATGCAGTCCTCGGGGGAACCTGTGAAATCAATGCGTCCGCCAAGGAGCGAACGGGCGTTGCCGTTCGCCACAGGGTCGTGACCGACGACCTCGGCGCCCTTGGCGAGAAGGGCCTCGGCGAGCCTCACGGATACCGCTTCGCGCATGTCGTCGGTCCCAGGCTTGAACGCCAACCCGAGCAGGGCGACCCTCTTCCCTCGGAGGCTGCCCAGCTCCTCTTCTGCGTACTTGAGGGCGACAAGAGGCTGGGACTCGTTGGCCGCAAGGGTGGCTTCGACGAGCGGGAGCCCGACGTCCGCCTTCTTGGCGTACGCCAGCAGCGCCCTCATGTCCTTTCCGAAGCAGCTCCCCCCGTAACCGAGCCCTGCGCGGAGGAACAGCCCGCCGATCCTTCTGTCCATCCCGACGGCTCCGGCGACGACCTGCACGTCACAACCGGGCGTCGCAGCACAGAGGTTTGCCACCTGATTGATGAAGCTCACCTTCATGGCAAGGAAGGCGTTCGACGTGTATTTGATCACCTCCGCGTTCTCGAGCGTTGTCATGACAACCTTTTTCCTGTCGGCCCCGTAGAAGTGGTGGTAGAACGAAGCGAGCCCGTAGCGGGACTTCGAGTCTTCGGCCCCGATGACCACCCTGTCGGGATGGAATGTGTCGTCAACCACGTGACCTTCGGCCAGGAACTCCGGGTTGTAGCAGAAACCGATTGTGGAACGCTTTCCCGCATGCTTGACAAGCGTGGGTGCGAAGACCCCGGCGGTCGTCCCGGGCACGACCGTGCTCCTCAGGGCCACAATTTTCTTCTCCTTAACGTTCCGCAGCGCTGCGCCCACCTCGCGCGCCGCCGTCCTCACCTGCGACAGGTCGATCGACCCGTCTCTCCGCGATGGCGTTCCGACGGCGACGAATATGATGTCCGCAGAACCCACGTCGTCGATGTTCGTGGAGAAGCTGAGGGCGCCCGAGTCCAGTCCTCCCCTGACAAGGGGCTGTAGCGTCGGCTCGTGAAGCACCACCTCGCCGCTTTTCAGCCGTTTTATCCGCTCTCTGTTCACGTCTATCCCAACTGTCTTGAAGCGCCGGCTTGCGAAGCACGCTGCAGTCGTGAGGCCGACGTACCCCAACCCGACTACCGCAATCGATTGGCTGCCAAGCGGAGTCGCCGCCGCCTCGTGAGCCCTAAGCATCAGGAACCATCCCCGCCTGTTTCATATCCGCAGAGAATCTTCCGCCTGCAGGTAGGACTCCATCGTCCCCACGTCCCAGAAGTAAGTCGGCTTCTGCCATGAGGCCCGAAGCCGCCCCTCGTCGGCGAGCCGGGGAAATAACACTGGTTCGTACTTGAACCTCGTAAAAGGAAGGTACGACTTCCTGTCCTTCATCAGCTTCCTGTCGAAGATGTAGAACCCTGCGCTGATGAAAGGGCCCCCCGCCCTGGACTTCTCCCTGAACCTCGTGACCCTCCCGTCGCCGTCCAGGGTCACTCTCCCGAACCGGGTCTCGTCGCGTCCGGACTTGAGGGCCGTCAGGGTGGCATAGGCGTTCTCCTCCCCCTTCAGGTGGTCTTCGTAGACCCTGCTCATGTCGATGTCGGATACGATGTCCCCATTCATGACGGCCACGTCCCCCGTCGGTTTGATCTGCTCCAGCGCGATGGCCAGGTCCCCGCCCGATTCCCACTCCAGCCCCCGGACGGTGACCACGTTATCGACTTTTATCTCGCGAAGGTACTTCTCGACGGTCTCCTTGTGCTCAGAGACCACGATGTAGTGGGTGTCGATGTCGAGCCTCTTGAGGTTGTTCAGGATGTACTCGAGGACCGGCTTCCCCCTTACTGGGAGCAGTATCTTGGGGACGTAGGAAGAGAGCGGCCTGAGTCTGGTCCCTTGCCCTGCCGCAAGAATCACCGATATCAAATCAAAGCATCTTCCTGAGGCTGGCCTTGAAGTCGCTTTTCGCCCTGAAGCCCAAGACCGCCTTTGCCTTCGTTGTATCTGCCACTTGCTTGATGAGATAGTTCATGGGCATCGGGATGAAATCTACCTCTTTCCTTACGTTTTTGCCCGTCCAGTCGGAAAGCATGTCTAGGACCTGGTTGAACGACCGCGACTCGCCTGTGCCTACGTTGATTGCCCCGCTGCCCTTCTTAGCTGCCAGTAATATGGCGTCCACCACATCATCCACGCATATCAGGTCCCTCTCGATGGATCCGTCACCGTATACGGTAGGTCTCTTCCCCATGTTTGTAAAGCTCAGACCTTTGGCCGCCCAGACGAACTGAGTAGCCATGTTGGCATAAATCTTCTTCGACTCCTCCCCCGGCCCGTAGACCGAGAAGAAACGGAGGCCCACAGACGGGACTCCATGCCTCACCCGATAGAGTTCCGCGAGCCTCTCCACCGCTATCCGAGCTTCTGTGTAGAAGTCCGTTATGGAGGGAGCCATCGACTCCTTGAAAGGGGGGTCGTGGCCGTAATACATGGAGGAGGTCGAGGCGTACACCACCTTGGAGCCACACTTTGCAGCCAGGTCGAAGACGGCCGTGGCGCCCTGGATGACTTCGCCGACGAGCCTGTGGTCTGCGAGATACATCGGAGACGAGGAGTACATGCCTAGGTGGAAGATCACGTCAGGCTTGAAGTCTATCGAACTGACGTCTTTCGAGTCGCTCTTGATCACGCGCCCCGCAAAGCCATCGAGATTGGACGGGTCCCCAGTATGGAAGTTGTCGACGACTGTGACATCGCTATCTGAAAGGGCCTTTACGAGATGGCTCCCGATGAAGCCAGCACCACCCGTGACCAAAGCCCTCAAACCAATAATCCGCTTTCGGGATGCTGCTCGGGAATCTTGGGTAGTTATGTGTTCTTCAGCGGTCATCTAACGTAATGACCAGGCAGGGTCTGATTCTTGAGCAGGCAGTTCCAGTTTCGCCGGGCCTCTCTCCAGGAGGCCCTGGGGAGTCTAACTCTTTGGATAGTTCGCCGGGTTGGCGCTCGGCTACGAGGCGCGCCTAGCGAAGTCGTCCGCTCCCGCAAGGAACCGAAAGGCTGGTCCACAATGGCTGCAGACTACCTGCTTCATCGCAAGGTCGACAATTCCGACGCGTCGGAAAAGTTGGACGAGCGTCCCCCTTTCGGGTGGGCGTCATTCCTTCTCCCTCTTCGAATCTAGACTAGGCCTTTCAATTCGGAAGGAAAGACCGTGGTATCCTCAAGCCCGTGCTCCCGGATGAATGACCTCAGTTCCTGGTCCACCGTCAGGAACCTCAGCCCGTTCGACACCGAGCCTGCATATAGGACGTTGTCTATCATGTCGCGGTGCCCCAGGTCCCGCAACTCGTCCGCCCTGATGAAGACATTCGACCCTTCCTCGGACTTCTCGTAGACCGCCCCGTCGAGCACGCTCCTCAGGCCGTCTTCGAACCTGGCCTTGTCGAACGAAGAAGACTTCTTGAACTTCGTCACCGCGTAAAGCAGCTCTAGGATGCTGAACTGAGAGAAGCAGGCCTGCGCGTCCATCCGCGCGATGGCCTCAAGCCCCCTGGTGACCTCCTGCTTTGCCTCGATGCCGATGGTCGGCAGGAGGAACGAGGTGTCAAGCAGAACCTTTTTCATATCGAGCCTGCTCCGCAAGGCTGATCTCTTCGAGCTCCTCCGGGTCCATCGAAGCGAACTTGCTCCCGGTGAGAGCGAGCTCAAGGGGGTTGTGTATCACACGCAGAGCCACCGCGCTCCTGCTCACCTCGAATTCCACCTTGTCTCCTACCTTCAAGCCGGCTTCCCTCGCTACCGACTTCGGCAGATAAACTGCGTACTTCTTCCCCACTTTGCCGATGGCTTTGGGCATACTAGTCAGACTTGGAGCGCGTAGTCAGGTATATGAGCCTTTGCCTGACAAAGGTATCATTGATATGACAGGGGTGCCCGAAACTGACATGGCCCCGGACGAGGCCTACGTTGACCCGCGAGGCAAGATTCATCTGCTGAAGTCGGTGGAAAACATCCCGAGTGACCTTCTGGTCGCAATCGTCCGCACAGAAGCCCTCTATTATCCTGAAATTGGTTCACCCCCTAGCAAAGACGCTTGGAGCTAGGTGGGTATGGAGCAGGGGAAGACGCTATCACGTCTACATGAAGCTGGACCCTGTGAAGGTGGAGTGGATAGTCAGGCAGAAGGAGAAGGGGACCAGCAACCATGCCATCGCCGACCCGATGAAGGTCTCAGTGAGGAGGGTCCAGGAGCTCTGGTCGACATACAGAACCACCGGGGCAGTCCCTGCGCTGAAGCGGCCAGGCAGGAAGAGGGTCGAGGCGTCCGCCGAAGAGGAGATATCGCACTTGACGTCGAAAAATATGTGATACTTCAGGCCAGAGAGGCTTTCTCGCTAAACGAAAGGCAAGGCCTGCGGAGCGTTTGCAAGCGCTCCACGATCGGAGGGGATGAATGGACATAAGACCCGCGGTCGCCCCGCTGGTTCTCCTGTCATCGTCACGTCCCCTGGCCGGACCTACGCCGCAGTGGCGGCCCAGAAAGTAAACACGACCCTCAGCCGACTGACGGTGCCTATGGGATTGTGGTCTATGCCTCCTACCTCCTCGTCTTGGGCCGGTGCAGCAGTTAGCCTCGCAAATGTTGTATGACGGGGGAGCCTCGAGCCTCCATCATATTTATAATCCAAGCGGACATCTAGGCATACAGATGCCTAAGAGGACTACTTTGGTGCTGGACGACAAGGTCTACGAAAGGCTGGTGCGAGAGAGCGTGAGCAGGTACGGGACGGCCAGGAACATTTCAAAGGTCGTCAACGACCTGGTCGAAGAGAAGGCAGGAGGGAGGACGGACATCTTGGAACTCATCCGCTCTGAGAAGGTCGCGAAGACAACGTCTCAGGAGTTCGAGCGGTTTCGGAGGCGTCTGTCATCAAGGCTTGAGAAATGATACTTGACACGACCTACCTCCTCCCCCTGGCCAGGGTGGCCGTGGACACCGACGTCCTACTGGCAGTCGCCGAGAAGAGGACCAAGCTCACCTTCGGCGAGATCGGCGTAAGCCTGCTCTCAATCTTTGAGCTCCAGGCGAAGGCCGCGAAGCTCCATGTCCCTCCCCAGGATGTTAACAGGGCGATAGAATCGATACTGGAGAACTTCAGGGTGGTCCCGTTCTCCGATTCGAAGGTGGTCGAGGTCAGCTTCGAGCTGCGAGATCACCTGACTGACTAC
>JACWAI010000004.1 GCA_014874415.1 Nitrososphaerales archaeon | reverse complement strand
GCTGAAAGCTGGGACATGATCCGGGCTGTCAGAGACGGGCAACAATTCCAAAGAGGCGAATGAGACGATAGACAACAGGGAGCGGGTCTACCAGGCGTTCGGGATCTTCCTCGCCGACTTCGTGCGCGACCTGAACAACAGGTCTGAAGAGGGATGGTCTTTCTTGGTAGAAGGCCCACGGGACCAGAGAGCGCTCAGGCTGTTGGGGTATCGCGGTTCCCTGATGACAGTATCGCTAATGGGGAGGAACGGCGCAGCCGCTTTGATAGGTTTGAAGAAAGTAGTCATCCTTACCGACCTGGACAGAGAAGGCACATTGCTGGCATCGAAGTTCGTGAAGAGATTGAACCACGAGGGGATCGAGACTTCGCTCAGCGAGCGCAGGAGATTGAAGGCGGCGTCGCGAGGGGTGTTCCTCCACGTCGAGAACCTCGTAAGGTTCGCCAGGACTGAAGCGAGCAGGTGGGATCAGGGAGTCGGCAATTCGCCCCCGAAGCCAGGCAAGCCGTACAGAGAGGGGCTCAGGCGATTTAGCCGGAAAGCGACTTTCAGGCGAACTAGGGAGTAAACCGCCTACGACCGGCTCGATGCAATCTCTATGGCCTCGAAAGCTGGACAAGAGGTTGAAGACGAGACAAATTGGGCCGACACGGTGTAGAGTTAACAGAACCACAAAACAAGAAGTTTATATCCCTGACAAATTTCGCCAAGAAACAATTAACGATTAAGACCGTTAAGCACGAGTGAAAGAGAAATGAGCGGAGAGAAGGAGATTGCCAGATTCAGGTATAGTAAAGTATCTAGTCAAACTGAGGTTTGAAGTAGACGGGGTCGTCGAAAGGGCGGACGTCATCGGGGCGATCTTCGGGCAGACCGAGGGTCTCTTCGGGCCTGAGATGAACCTGAACGAGCTTCAGAAGAGCTGGAAAGTTGGCAGGATAGAGATCAACCTAGAGTCGAAGAACGACAAGACACGAGGTGAGGTCATCATACCCATGTCCACCGACATAGGTACGGCGGCCCTCATCGCAGCGGCAGTCGAGAGCGTCGACAAGGTCGGACCATGCAGCGCCCACTTCAACGTCGGCAACATCGAGGACGTGAGGGCGGTGAAGCGCAAACAGATCGTCGACAGGGCCAAGCTGATAGTCAGAGACTGGAGCTCGAAGACGTCGAGCGAGGGTGAGAACCTGCTCAAGGACGTAACCGAGTCCACCAAGAGGGCCAAGGTGGTCAACTACGGCCTCGAGAACCTCCCTGCCGGACCCGGAGTCTACTCATCCGAGCTTGTCTACCTCGTCGAGGGACGGGCAGACGTGGTCCTTTTCCTCAGGGCGGGAATCGAGAACGTGGTGGCGCTCGAAGGCACCAGCGTCCCCGAATCGATAATCGAGCTCGGAAAGAAGAAGCGGCTGATAGCCGTGCTAGACGGCGACAGGGGTGGAGACCTCATCGAAAAGGAGCTCGCCCAGGTGGTGAGAGTCGAGAAGGTCCTGAGGGCGCCCACAGGGAAGGAAGTGGAGGATCTCACGCCGATAGACGTGCTCAACATGCTGAAGGCCGAGGGGCCGTCCGCGCCCCGCAGAGAAAGGGGAGCCGAGAGGGCCCAGCCCAGGGCGCCCGAAGAACCCGAAGAGCCCGTCGTGCTCAAGGCCCGCGAGCTCTACCCAGACCTCAACGGGACCCTCGAAGCGATACTCCTCGACCAGGGTCTGCAAGAGATTGGCAGATTCCCGATAAGCGAGCTCGTGCTGAAGATGGAGGGGACGAGCGGTGCGCAGTTCCTGATCTTTGACGGCATCGTGACCCAGAGGCTCGTCGAATCGGCCGCCCGGGTCGGTGTCAAGGGGATTATCGGCCACAGGACAGGCGAGCTTAACGAAGTCCCCGGCGACGTGAGGATTGGGACCTTCCGCGACCTCGGGCTCGAGTAGCCAAGGCCGTTGATAGTCAACGAGTTCAACCCGAAACGCGGCTTCTGTTCCCTGACCATCGAGTCTGCCGAAGACCTCTGGACGCTCAGGCGCCTCATCGCGAAGGGGGACGTCCTTGTGACGCGCAGCTCCAGGGTCGTCAAGAGGGAAGACGAATACTCCCGTCCCGACAAGGGGGAGAGGGTTAAGGTCACCCTCGCCCTGTCCGTGGACGAAGTCCATCTCGACAGCAGCATCGAAAGGGTCCGCGTAAGGGGGACGATCGTGGAGGCGAGCGACGAAAGCGTCACCAAGGTAGGATCCCACTCTGTCACTCTCTCTCCCGGACACTCCCTGACGCTAAGGAAGCGCGAATGGACCCCCCTCGGGATGCGTCTCGTCCGTCCTCCTCGGCGCCTTTCATCGAGGTTCCTCCTGGTGGCTGCGGACCGGAGGGAGGCGGGGGTAGGTACCCTGAGCGGCTCTCACCTTACATTCGTCACCACAATCGAGTCTGGGCTGGGGGGCAAAATGGGGGACGAGCAGAGCCCCAAGCCGTACATCTCAAAGGTCGCAGACGTCGTCGCCCTGACACTCCGTGAAGGGGACCGGGTCGTCGCCGCCGGACCGGGGAACTTCAAGAACGCCATCTCCAATCAGATCAAGGAGAGGCAGTCCATCCCCGTGACCGTCCTCGAAGGGCTCGACCTGACAGGGGCGGATGGGGTCCGTGCCCTGATTAAGGCCAAGTCGTTCGAGAGCCTGGCGAAAGACTCCCTGGTGGTGGAGCTTCAGAAGCTCGTCGCCGAGGTCGTCAAGCGGATTTCGATGGGGGACGCGAAGGTAGCATACACCCTCCCCAGGGTGAAGGCAGCCGCGGCTACTGGGGCCGTGGAGGCGTGCGCCGTCTCCGATGACGTCTTTGCCACCGGGGTCGACGAAGAGGAGCTGGTGGAGACCCTCAACACGGTGGAAGGAAAGGGAGGCTCTGTCTATTTGGCCGACTCGTCCATGGAGTACGGCAAACAGGTCTCCGCTTTCGGCGGCATAGTGGCGCTCTTGCGCTACGCGCTCAGAGCTTAGCGAGATAGGGGAAGACGAACTCGGCGACGATCGCGAGGGCCACTCCGCCCTTGATCAGGTCCTTCCCCAGCCTCCTTTCGATGTGGGTGAAATAGAGCAAGATCCCCAGCATCAGCAGCGTAATGTACGCGACCCGAGAGATGTCGATGACGGTGGAATCTATGGTTGTCAGCAGGGCAGTTACCATCGCGGTGAACTGCTGTGCAAGCTGCTGGACGAGTCCCTCTGCGCCTGGGGTGGGTGGAATATCGAGCATCCACTTACTACCAGGGTTTCGTATTTAACGGGCAAGCCTTTACAGGAGCCAGGGGCCGGCTACGACCCCTAAGATCAGGGCTACGACCGCTAGGGTGGCGGCCCCCGTTATCTGCATCAGTCTCCTTTCACTCAGTTTCCCTCTGCCCACGGCCTTCACGCCCACCATGAATGCTTGTCCCCCGTCGAGAGGGTAGATTGGCAGCGCGTTGAATATTGCCAGGTTGAAATTGAGGAAGAAGATCCAGTAGAGGAGGTTCGCAAGGGGGGCCGTGACCGATCCCAGGGCCGAGGTGTAGAATACCCCCATGGCGTCAGAGAAAGGGACCCTCGATTGGCATTGGGGCAATGTCGGTATGCAGACGTACTGCCAGGGATTCTGGAGCACCGACGTATAGCCCGAGACCAGAGCCGTCAGCTCGGAATTGCTCAGGCTTCCCGTCCCAATCCATCCCAATGGCCGCGACGGGTCGGACCCCTGCTTCTGGTGAGCCGAAGCTCCGGCGGTCTGGGCGGCAGCCCCACTTTGTACTGGAGACGCCCTCACTTCTGCCAGAGCGCTCCCTACGCTGTATAGGTTGGACCCGTCCCCCTGGTAGACGGCGGTAATGTTATGGGGTGAGCCTTGGGCTGTCGACGGCGTGTACTCTGCTCCGCAGGAGTCTCCAACTATGGCGCATGACGTTGAGTTGAAGGACCCCTGACCGCTCGATGAAAAGGCGACCTTGTCGCCTGTGATGCTCCCGAGGTAACCGGATACTACCGCTGTGCAAGTCCCAGCCTCGCCTACCACAATCGGACTTGTGCAAGTGAGGGTCGTGTTGGGCCTGGCCCCGACCGTGAGTTGGATGACCCTCGAGTCCCCCTGTCTCGAAATCATCACATTGACCACTTTCCCAGGCGCGTACCATGAGGCGTTGAGGATCTGGGCTCCATTGGTGTACGGGATTCCATTGACCGAGACAATGAAGTCCCCTGGAAGGATGCCCGCCTTGCTAGCCGGAGAGGGAACGCTGACCTGAGAGACCGGGATTCCGTTTGCCGCCGGGGCCATCCCCGCGACCAGGGCGACCAGCAGGAGGAGCGCTATCACCCCGGCGACCAGATTTATGCCCGCCCCCGCTGCAAGTACCCTTCCTGAATATGAGGCTCTCGCGTTCTTAAGGGCACCCTCGTCAACGTCGACGAACGCCCCAATGGGCACGAAGAGGAAGAAAAGGAGGCCGGAGGCCTTGACCGGCAGCCCCAGGCTCCTAGCGACGACGCCATGGGCCCCCTCGTGGATTATCATTGCTATCACCAGGGCGATCCATCCGTCGACCACAGGAAGGTACGGGTTGATTCCAGGCAGTCCAAGGTTCGCGAGCGGGCTGAGGGTCCTGACGAAGCTAGCCACGGCAGCCCCGCGTGGGGAGAGGAGAATGCCAAGCTCGCTGAGAAAGAGGTAGAAACCGATGGCGGCTGCCACCGGCATCACGTAGAGGAGGAACCATCCTACAGGTTTGGAGATTCGGTTCCCCCCCAGCCTGTCCATGAGAGACTGAAACCTCCTGGTGCGCAGGAGTATGATCCCATAGTGGAACTCGAACCTGTTGTACTCCTCTTGTCCCATTTTGGCCTGCCGAATCCTACTGTCGCTTTAAGGGTTGATACTTTATAGTGAACGGCAGATCCAGACCGCTTCGCATGGTCGACTGCACGCGCTGCGGAGGGAAGCCCTTCTACACCAGGCGTTACTCGGGGGAGACGTTCTGCGCCGGTTGCTTCAGGGAGTCGTTCGTCGAAAAGACGAGGAAGACGGTGTCAAAATACAAGATGATCGCCTCCGGGGACCGCATCGCTGTCGCAGTGTCGGGTGGAAAGGACAGCCTGTCGCTCCTCCGGATACTGAGCGAGATATACCGTCCACGCGGGAACGAGATTATGGCCATCTCTGTGGACGAGGGGGTCGCGGGGTACAGGGACGAGGCGCTGGACCACGCCCGCTTCCTGGCTGAAGAACTGGGCGTCAAACAGTTCGTGGTCTCCTACAAGGACCTGTTCGGCTTCTCGCTGGACGAGGCGCTGGACTGGAAGGAGGACCGGGACGTCTCGTCCTGCAGCTTCTGCGGCGTGTTCAGGCGCCGCGCCATCGACGAAGCGGCGGTCAGAGCCAAAGCATCCGTCGTGGCCACCGCCCACAACCTGGACGACTACGTGCAGACGTTCATGATGAACCTGATGCACGGGGACGTGGCCCGCCTGGGCTGGCTCGACCCGGCCTACGCGGACCTCTCGTTCCCTGTCAGGAGGGTAAAGCCGTTCATGGAGATTTACGAGGAGGAGGTGGCCCTCTTCGCATTCCAGGCAGGTTTGCCATTCCAGAGCGTGAGCTGCCCCTACATGCACGAGGGACTGCGGAGCGAAGTCAGGGACTACCTCAACACGATGGAAGCGAACCATCCCGGGATCAAGAACGTGCTTCTGAGGTCCAGCCTCGACGTGATCTCTCATTACTCTCATTCATCGCAAAAGGAGTCAGTCCCTTGTTCGGTCTGTGGCAAGCCCTCCTCCAGCGGCCTCTGTAACGTGTGCAGGATGAAGGCCGCCATCGAGGAGCACGTTAAATTAAGAGCCTAGCCGGCGAACTGCTGGCGGTGGGTAGGGTCGGGAGGCCAGCCTTCTCCCAGAATACTGAGAAAGGCTTCATGCAGAGGCCAGCAACCCTCGGGTAAAGCCATCTTCCTCGTCACCCGCACCGGGCAGGGAAGACGAACTCACGCCGAGGCGGGCGGTCATGAGGGGCAGCCCTCTCGAAGGAGAGGGCCTGACTCTTAATTGCCGAATCGGGCGAGATCCGGGAGGGAGCAGCCCTAAGGCGACGCGGCCACGCTGCCTCGTCTACGTGGGGGATTCCCCGTCCAATGAGATGGGGGCGGAGAGTGATGGTGAACTCCGGGGGGTCTGCCGCCACTTCGTTTTTATCGCCCACGAATCGGCTCGTCCCTCGCGCAGGGGTAGCCTAGAGTCCTCGACGGGGAGCCTGGTAAGGCGCAGCAAATCGGGCGCAAGCTTGCTAAGCCTGTGTCTCTAACGGGACTCGTGGGTTCGAATCCCACTCCTCAAGGGTGGGCGGGAATCCCACCCCCTGCGCTCTCCCCTCTCCGCTCAACTGATTTGCCTCCGCTCTAATGGCAGACGGAGCCCTCGATCAGGCTACCCTCAGCTGAAGCGCCGGCCCGCGAACTTGCCCCTTCCTGCCAGCTCTCCGTCTATCCTCAGCAGCTCGTTGTATTTCGCCACCCTTTCCCCCCTCGCAGGTGCTCCGGCCTTGATGAAAGATACGCCGTATGCCGTGGCGAGGTGCGCGATGAAAGGGTCGCCTGTCTCACCTGAGCGATGCGAGACGACGGCTTCCCACCCCGCTCGGGCGCACTCCTGGATGGCTGCCTTCGTCTCCGTCACCGTACCTATCTGGTTGAGCTTTAGTAGCACGGCGTTCGTCGCCTTTTCCCTGATCCCCTTTCGGATCAGTGGGACGCTGGTGACATAGATGTCGTCGCCGATTATCGAAGTCGTCTTCCCGATTCTCTTCGTAATCGACGCGAACGAGCGGAAGGAACCCTCTTCGAAAGGGTCCTCCAAAGTCAGAAGGTCGTACTCGTCCTTGACCGAGGCATAGAAATCTTCGAGTTCATTTGCATCCATCCTCATTCCATCCAATGTATAGGCGCGAGCCTTGTTGTCATAGAAGGTAGAGGATGCTGCGTCCATCCCCATCCTCACGTCGTTTTCTGAATATCCTGACTGCCGTATCGAATGGCGGATGGCGTCCAGGGCGTCTCTGGTCTTCTTCAGGGGAGGCGCGAACCCTCCTTCGTCGCCGACGTTTATTGCGCCCCTTCCGTACTTCGAGATGAGGACCTCCTTCAGCGACTGATAGACTTCCGAACCCATCCTGATCGCGTCGGTGCAGGAGTCAGCTCCGACCGGCTCGATGAGGAACTCTTGGATAGCCAGCTCGTTGCCTGCATGTTCTCCGCCGTTGATTACGTTCATCATGGGAACCGGGAGCGTGTATCCCCGCGAATCCTCGAGCAGCCGGTACAGGCTCACATGCAGGGCGTTGGCCGCCGCCCAGGCCGTTGCCATGGAGACGGCGAGGATGGCGTTGGCCCCGAGCCTGTTCTTGTTTGGCGTCCCGTCAAGTCGTATCATCATTCTGTCTATCTTGCTTTGATCAAGGCTGTTGAGCCCACGAACCTTAGGACCGATAATCTTGTTCACGTTGGAAACCGCTTTCGTTACCCCCTTGCCATGAAACCGTCTCCTGTCTCCGTCTCGGAGCTCCAGAGCCTCCAGCTTGCCCTTCGACGCTCCAGACGGGACGCTCGCCCTGCCGATAGATGAGTCGGTCAGCACTTCTGCTTCGACCGTAGGATTACCACGAGAGTCAAGAACTTCTCTCGCACTGACGTCGATGATTTTGGCCGCCTGTTTCAACGCTTCAGCGCATTCGCCGGGCGGAGCACGTTAAATCTGATTCGGCCATCTACGGCCGCTCGAACGCTTATTACCGGTTCCCCTCGGGCGGCTTTTGGGCCGATCGTCTAGCTCGGTTAGGACGTCGCCCTTACACGGCGAAAGCCCCAGGTTCGAATCCTGGTCGGCCCACTTATCATCCAAGATTCGGGCAATCGAATCTCTTGAACCACTTGCGGGACAACACTTTCTTTTCTTCGAGCCAATGTATTGCATCCTTGACTTCTCGGATTCGCTTCTCTGTTCGTAACAGGGGCAGACATTGCTTCAGAAAACAATATTGTTCTAAGGTCCGCAATAGCTCACATTCTGCACTTCTCGTTCTCACCAGCCCCTTCTTGACAACGTAGCACGTGGGTCTGAACAGTGGATGGAATCCTAGGCTCTCGAAATATCCGGATAGACTTTTGATTACTTTGTTTTCTTGTTGCGAACCTAATACCACTCTCATGCGCGTAGGCTTGTGTTTTCCTCCCAAGGCTGTGAAGACTGACCCTTCAGTTTCGAATCAGTCAACTGCGCTTTCGAAATTCCACGGCCGTACTTCTCCGCGCGATTTCTCGCGTTCTCCTCTTTTCGCTGGCTCGGCGGGGTAGACCGACACGCTAGATTAGACTAATTTCATATTTAACACCCAGGCTAACCAAGTCAGCCGGTCCGCCAGCAGCGAATCCGCCCCGGCCCATGTCTTCACATCCCCTCGTCAAATCAAACTCGAAGAGTTATCTACGGATTGCCGAGTGGGTTTACAGATGCCCAACTTCAGATACATCAACTGGTCTGAGTACGGGAACCTGGCCGAGGCGCTGGCCGAGAAGGTGCGGGCGAACGAGAAGAAGTACGACCTGGTGGTGGGCATAGCGAGAGGGGGTATCCCTGTGGCCATGGTGGTGTCGGATCACTTGAACGTCAAGATCGACTTCGTCAACGTGAAGTCTTACAACGACATTGGGAAGCGGACCGCGCCCAGAATCCTCTCCACCCTTACGGAAGGGGTCGAGGATAAGGACGTACTGCTCGTCGACGACCTGGTGGACCAGGGGGACACGATGTCCTTCATGAAGCGGTTCCTCATGGAACAGAAGCCCAAATCGCTGGAGACTGCTGTGATGTTCAAGAAGCCGTGGAGCACGGTGGAGCCCGACTACTATCTGGAAAGCGTCTCTGAGTGGATAGTCTTCCCCTTCGAGCTGGGCGAAGTGGGGAGGCAGAGGTCCGAAATGGAAGCCGGAAGGGAGGCGCCCTAACCTGCGCCCTAGACCGGCCCTGTTAACTTGACAGATGGCATTGATCCGTGTTAACCCGCGGTTGATGGAAGAGAACCTCGTCCGTGAAGCGCATCGACGCTCTCCTTGGAGACGAAGGCTAGAATGACGCCTGAAGCGACATAGTCCATCCAGCTCAAGCCGAAGAGAAAGTTGGAGAGCAGTCCTCCGAGTAGGGCAACTGCCATCAGGAAACATGTGGCAGACTGCACGGCATCCATCGAAAGGGGCACACAGTTTGTCTCTCTGCCTATCCTCCTTTTCTGAATCCAGAGGACGGGCATGATCATGACTGCTCCGAAGGCTATTGCTATCCCCAGCAGGGAAGACCCAGGTCTGATTCCAGCGAGATAGGAATAGATTGCCCCTCCGCCGATTGTCGGAATGAGGGAGACGAGAAGGAATTTGGTCAACCTCTCCGTCCCTTCACCGAGGTCGGCCGAGCTAGATGTATCGCGTCTCAGATGGAGCGTTACGGCAAGCCCAGAGATGATTTCGACAAGGCTGTCCCCCCCAAAAGCAAGGAGCGCAAGACTGCCCGAAATCAGCCCTATTCCAATCGAGCCAATAACCTCGACACCCATCCACCCGAGGCTGACGTATTCCCACCTAACGCCCTGGCGAATCCTGCCCATTCGCCATGACTTGTGTGTCAGCGAACAGCAACAAGCAGCGCCTGCGCACTCACTGGGGGTCACGCAGCTCTCGCATGAGAACTCTTCGCACTTGCACGTTGTGCAGACCGTGCCGAACGACATCGAAGGTTCGTGTGGGATTGTTTGCATTAAACGCTTGCGTCTATGCATTGACTTTCCATTCGCTTGGCGCTGGACGATCGTCACCCAGATTCGTCGTCCATGCTCCGCCCGAATCGAGAGAACGGGGGCAAGACTCGGATGGGTCGTAAAGCTCGGGCTAGCACAGACAACTGCCAGTCGCCGGGTTAACGGAACCCCTAGACCAGAGTCGTCAGTAGCAGGCCATTGAAGGCAAGTATGAGCGCCACGGTCACCAAGGCCAAGATAATCGTTAGCCTTCTGTTCACCAGCGCTCCCATGAACTTCGTTTTAGAGGTGTAGTACACCAGAGGTATCATCGGCAGGGGGATCATCAAGCTAAGTATGACTTGGCTGGTAATCAATAAGACCAGCGGACTTAGGCCTAACAGGATTGCTATCGTCGTTGGAAAGACGTTGATCATCCTGGTGATTATCCTCCTCGCCCATATGTTCCAACGCTTTCCAATCAAACCCTCCATGATAACTTGTCCGGCTATTGTTCCAAGGGCAGACGAGGACAATCCGGAAGCCAGTAATGTGAGGGCGAAGAGTATTCCGATGGCGGGCCCGTATATTTGGCTCATCCCGGCCACGAAGCTTTGAACGGTCAGGTTGACATTCACTCCGTATCCTTGGAAGAGAGGGATGGCGACGAGAAGTATTCCGGCGTTGACGACCCCGGCTATCGACAGCGCGATTATGGTTTCATTGCGATGAAGTCTGTTCGTCGCATGTCTTTGCTCTGCGGTATACGCATGATGATTCTCTCCAGTCTTGGCTGACATGTCTGCTATCGAGGCGGCCTTCGTAGCCCCGTTGACTGGCGTGCCGAGGAGGTCCATCTTGTTTTTCGAGAGCCAGGAGTGGACGAACAGAGCATGAGGCATTACAGTCGCCCCGATCATCCCGACAGCGATGAAGAGCGCGGTATTGTCCCGAGCCAAGGGGAAGACAGAACCGTACGCGACCTGCGAGATGTCGAAGTGCCCAATGACCAGTAGGTCGTAGAATATCCCAATCACCAGAATGCTGATGAGAATCGCGAAGTACTGCTCTATCAGGCGGAATCTCCTCGTCATCATGGTGAGCAGTATGATTACGTCAAGGGCGCCGAATATGGCGCAGTAGATGAGCGGAATGCCGAAGAGGATGTTGAGCCCGAGCACTGTCCCCAAGTACTCGGCGAGGTCAGTCGCTGCCGCAGCCGCTTCTGCCGCGAGCCAATAGGGGATTACGTACCTCCTCTTTCCGCCGAGCGACTGCCTGACCAGCTCCGCAAGGTGGTGCCCCGAAGCAATCCCGAGCTTGCCTGAAAGGTACTGGAGGAGCATCGCCATGGCGGAGGCGAGCCAACCCGCCCAAAGCAAATCGTATTTGTATCCGGCTCCCGCGCCAATATCGGTGCCGTAATTGCCGGGGTCCATGTAGGCGATCGACACCATGAGGGCGGGGCCGACCCAACGGGCGAACTGCCAGAGAGAGTGTCTGAAGTCGGACTTGGCTGTCCCATGCCGCCCTGCGAACCCCTTCGGGGGTTCAAGAGTCCTTTTCCAGGGGAGTCGCATTGCGGGCGCCATGTATTGCGCTCCATATAAGTTAGGTGGGCAAAACTTTGATTTGGCGTTCTCATAATGCTGTGGCGGTGAAATTGGCTCCTGAGGTGCAGAATCCTTTTATCGCCTAGGGGATGAATCACTTGTTGACCGCAGTTGGCCACAATCGTGCAGCATAAGAGGGACGTTTCACGCCTCGAAGACTACCTTGAGGCCATTTACAACCTCAATGAGGAGAAAGGCTACGTTAGCACCGCCGATGTATCGGAGAGGCTGGTTGTAAAACCACCCACAGCGTCAAACATGATCAAGAGCCTCGCGGACAAGGGATACCTCGAACACGAGAAGTACAGAGGGATGAGGCTAACGGCGTCTGGCGAGAAAATTGCCCGATCGGTCATCAAACGGCATAGGGTAATCTCGAACTTGATTTCAATGCTTGGCGTAGATGACGTTACCGCTTTCGTTGACACGGAAGGGATAGAGCATCATGTTCACCCCAGCACTCTTCGCAAATTCGAGCGCCTTGCGGAGTATTTGCACAACAATCCCCAGATTCTAAGAGCGATTCGAGAGTATACGGGGTAACAAGCTCTGGGCTAGCCCACTGTTTCCCCTGATTCAACGGTCCATCAGAGAATACAATGGATTGGCCTCGATGGACCTGTTAGCTGCACTTTCACTGACCCCCCGAAGGAATATTGAGCCTGAAGGCGGTTATGCTTAATTCCTGATTTCGTCATTGAAATCCGAAGTTGCATGTCTGAAATTGGGGCAATCAAGAATCGGTAACGGGGTCGAGCGATTTCTTGACCCAACAATAGTAGAAAGGAGATTTCCTGAAGGGCAGGGTCCAGACATCTTGTCAGCCTCCTCTGGACGGCGGGAAAGCACGAAGTCGATTGGACGAAGGAGTGAGATGCTCACCCAGGAGTGGTTGTGGGCTCACAACAGAGTTAGGTGCAATCCAGCCACGCTCTTTACGAAGAATTTCGGAACATGGGCAGTCGACCTCTATGATAGGAAGTCGAAATGGGTATATGAAGTAAAAATGGGCCGCGTTGGCCTTCCACGCGCTTCGTATCAAGGATTTGGTTTGGGGAAAATGATAATTGCCGGATTGATTAATGGAGCTACGATGGTCAGCGTTGAGAACAAAGGCAAATCTGGTTTCTCAAAGGCGGCAATGGAGTTTCTAACAGATGCGCATATCAAAACACTTGTAATCAATCATTAGGCAGCCAGAGACGGGTTTCTCGCCGCTTACGGTTTGCCCACCCAAGTCTAGTTTGCCAGTCTTGCAATGATTGCGAATGTCATCCTGGTTCCCCGATAAGGGAGCTCAATATTCGATATGTGAGTCCCCACACGACATAATCCCCGACCACAAATGCAGGCATCCCCACCGACTTCCCTTCGAACTCCAGTTCGTATGTCGACCTTGCCCGGGGCTCAAGTAGGTCTTCTAGATCCACCCAGCGGTACGACGCTACCTCGTCATTGGGGCTGACTTCGACCCCCTCCTTCAGCATGAAGACGGAGGGGACCACGTCCATGGTCCCGGTGTGCGTGGTGGTGACGCCTCCGTATCCCAAGAATTCAGCTTTCACGTCGAGGTCGATGCCTACTTCTTCCATCGTCTCTCTGACGGCCGTGTCCCTGGCAGTCTTGTCCCCCGACTGCATCTTCCCTCCCGGGAATGCTATCTGACCGGACCAGGGATCCCCGGGGCGCTCGGCCCTCTTGATCAGGAGGACGCTCGGGTTCTGCCTGTCCCTGACTATCATCGAGACGGCGGCAAAGCGCAGGCCCTTCTGGGGAGGCTCGTGTGGCACGAGGCGCTTCGCCACTTTCGCGATAAGCTCCCCTGTCATGTCAAACTATTGTGACGCGGCTCCAATTTTAAATACGCATCGCAAAACGACAGGAGGGAACTCGATATGGAGACAAGTCATGATTCGACTGTAAGGCTTACCGAGGCGAACTTCGACTCCCTGAGCAAGTCCGAAAGGCCCATGTTCGTGGATTTCTGGGCGGTGTGGTGCGGGCCCTGCAGGGTCATGGACCCCGTCGTCGAGAAGCTCGCGGCAAGATACTCGGGGAAGATGCTCTTCGGGAAGGTGAACGTCGACGAGGAGATGAACATCTCGTCGCGCTATCAGGTGTTCTCGATACCGACCTTCATGGTCTTCAAGAACGGCCAGCCCATGGATGCTGTGATAGGGGCGGTGGGCGAGGCCTCGCTCGAGCGGCTCGTGAAAGGCGCCATCGAAAGATAGCGCTCGATTACGTCACTCGTGTGCCGTCGGTCAGGAAGATGTCCGCGTCATCAAGGCTCACCGACCGAGATGAGAGGACGGGCCCGAACTGAAACGACCTGCTTCTGTTTATGGGCTGGCCCCCGACCATCCTGTTGAATGGGGGCATGACCGTGAGCTTCCCCTTCCCCCTGGCCTTCGAAGCGTAACCCGCGCCCCCCATCAGCTCTGCGACGTCGTACTCGGACGTCACCCAGACTGACTCCCTCGACCTCGAGCCAAGGGAGTCTCTCATCTCATATGTGAAGTGCGAGTGACCTATCACCAGGTTCCGTGTGGCAATGGCCTCCTCTGAGGGCCATGCGTGGCCATGGGCGACCCCTATCCTCCCCCGCCCCTTCCCCAGGACAGTCCCCTGCGAAGGGTGAAGCACCACCCGTTGAGGAAGGACGGTCCTGATGTTCCCGTCGTGGTTCCCGGGCACCACCTCGACCGACCCAAACAGGTCGAGCATTGTGTCAAAGAACCAAGGGACCACCCCCCAGTCTATGTCCTCAACCTTCCCGACAGTGTGCTTGACGTCCCCGAGGACGGCGAGGCGCCTCGTCCCGTACCTCTCCGACAGGTTCTTCACCCGCTCCACCATCTTCACGGAATAGCCCGGGAGGCGGAACCCCTTCTTCGCCATCTCCTTCTCGAGCCCAAGGTGCAGGTCGGAGATCAGGAGGGTGCCCTCCCCCTCTTCCGTGAATACCAGGGCGGCTTCGCCAGGAACTATCTTCAGCAATCTACGCGATCAGCGGGAGTACCTGGCTGTACACGAAGTTCTTGAACTCTGACAGCTCCATCTTGCTGAACCCCGTGAGGATGCAGTTCCTCGTGAGGCCGAAGACGTATCCGTATCCCTTGCTCTTGAAAACGATATACCATAGCTTTCCATGGGTCAGATAATCACTATACAGGCTAGTATTTCCGAGCTCAGCCCCATAAAGAGATAATTTTGTGATATTTGGTAGATCAACTCCGTCGTAAAAAATCACTTTCGTGTCCTCGAAGTTGGCTTCGTGGAACTTCCTCAGCGTCTCCGGGTCGATCCTCGCCTCGACCACCTGTCCAAGGCTCATGAAGACTGCCTTACTTATCTCATTGGCCACGTTGTTCGCCCTGTTCTTTTTGTCGTATACCGTAAGGAACATCCTGTCGTTGTGCATGTTGAACGAGAACGGCGCCTCGTAGGTCCTGGGGACCGGGACAGGCTCCCCCCTGTGGGGGACGACGAAGACCGAGTCGAAGGAGAGCTTCCCTTCCAGCGTCCCCTTGCCGACGCTGAGGTCGGTGATCTCCGAAACGAGCTTGAACTCCTTCTCCTCTACACTGGTTTCCGTCTCTATCTTGAACGACTTCAGCTTCTCAGCCAGGGTGTCCATCTCATAGTTCTCCCTGACCAGGAAGACCTTCCCTGCCAGCACCAAATTGATTCGCCCCCGAGGTCTCCTGTTTATGGGTGTTCAGTTCCCCCAGAACTGCCGCGTGGTCACGAATCGGATTTTTGCCTCAAGAAGGTCCCTGTAGAACGCCTCTTCATCGTCATGCATCTCCGCCAGGATCCTCGAAGCGGTCTGGGGTCCGATCCCGTACACGGACTGGGCCACGACGGCCTTCTTTCCGTAGGAGAGGACCAGGTCGGCGCCCCTCCTCGCCCTTGAAAGCTCCGAGCGTTCTTCCTCGTTGAGCGGAGCCCTTTCCTCCCGTTTCTTCACCAAGTCCGCCAGCTTGGCCGTCCCCCAGTAGCAAGGCACAAGCAGGCCTGAACCGCAGGCGGCGCACTTCGGCTCCTCGGCCAGGTCCCCGACGGTGGTCCCCCCCTGATCTTCGCCGCACTTCACGCAGAGCAGGCTGACCTCCGTCCCGAAGATGCTCGCTTTCATCCTCTGGTAGGAAGACTTGCCTAGGGAGTCGGGGGCCACTGCCTCCGGCACCTCCAGGTACCTGTAGAGGAGCCCGTAGGCTATGGGGGTGGGCCTGTCTCCGGCCAGGAACGTCTCTACTGCGATGTCCCCCTTGGCCACGGCGACGAGTATCTGCTTCCCCCGCTCCATGTCTATCAGGTCCCTCCCCGTCTCCTGGAGCGCCTCCTCGAATATCGGCGTCTTCTCGAATCGAGTCGGGAGGGAGCAGAGGTTCGGATGCGCGATGAGCTTCCCTCGTTTCAGCGCACCGAACCTTTCCGCCACCTGTTTGACCCGCGCAGGGAAGGGGAAGTTCCTCTGCGCAGCCACCGCGTATGTCCTCTCCAGATCCTCCGGGGTCAGGCTCGTGAGCTCCCGTGCGATCGCCTTCAGGTCCAGCTCCTCAGTGTCGGCGGTCAGCTCCATCAGGAGCCTGTAACCATCGAGCCACCAGATCCTGACCAGCCCCCTCCGCGAAAGCATCTCCTCGAACACGTAGGCGAACGTCCTGTTCACAGACTCACCGAAGCAAAGGTGCACCACTAGGTACTTGCCGAACCCCTCGAAGAGTATCAGCTTGTCCGAAGGCACGGCCGCGCCCATCTTCTTGTGCTCGGCTATCTCGTCTATGACAAGCGCTCGAGCCGCCGCGTCCCCGGGGATCTTCTTCGAAACCTCGGCCAGGGCGCCCTCCCCTAGATCCAGGCCGTCGGAGATCTCCCGCCTCAGCTTCCCCGTCTGCATGGCCAGCTCATAGGGGATGGGGAGCATCTCACCGTCCCAGCCTGGTATAGCAGCGAGCGGGTCCTCCACCGGGGTCACGTAGATCTTCCTGTCCTGAGCGATCTGTTCGACCTGCCAGATCTTCCCCTTGCAGACGAAGTGAACCCCCACTTTCACGCTCAACAGGACGAACTCCTCTCCCAGGATCCCGACCGTCTGGTTCGTCGAGACGTCGACGACCAGGTACCTCGTCTCATCCGGGATCATGGACAGGTTCTCGTAATAGTAGTCTCTCGTCAGCCTGGTCCTTGAAAGGGTCTTGCCGTCGAACCTGATCTTCCGGAGCTCAGACAGGTAGCCCGCTGTGCGCATGAACGCGTCTTCTGTCAGCCCCCTGAACGGCTCGGCCTTCCGGACCTCGGCTAACACCCTATCCGCGTCCATCGTCTCGAAGTCCATCAGGTATCCTGCGATCTGGTGCGCCAGCACGTCCAGGGAGTTAGAGAACGGCCTCGTCGGCTCGATCCTACCCTGCCCTGCCAAGAGTATGCTGACCGACGATTCGAGTATGTCGTCCGCCGAGACGGTCACCAGGACCCCCTTCGACGTCTTCCCCATCCTGTGGCCGCTCCTCCCCACCCTCTGGACAAGACTCGTCACCTGGCGGGGAGACATGTACTGCACCACAAGGTCCACGGAGCCGACGTCGATGCCAAGCTCCAACGTGCTTGTGCATACAAGTGCCTTCAGTGCCCCCGACTTGAACGCCTGCTCGACCCTTTCCCTCTCCTCCCTCGGGAGCGAACCGTGGTGCACGCCGACGTCTTTCCTCAGCCTGGCAAGCTTCTCCCCGAGCATCTCCGCCACAGTCCTGCTGTTGACGAAGATCAGCGTCGACGTGTGGCCATCGATCAAAGAGTTGATCCTCGAGAGCCGGGCGGCCAGGTCGGGAGCCGCATACGTCGCCTTCGCCGCAGACTGAGTAGTCGGGTCGGGTACAGGGTATTCGATGGCGTAGGTGAACTCCTTCGGAGCTTCGGCCCTGACGATGCGTCGGGGACCCTCCCCGAAGAGGAACCTGGCCGCCACCTCCGGCGTCCCCACGGTGGCTGAGAGCGCGACGAGCTGGAAGCGGGGGGATACCTTCCTGAGCCTCTGGAGCCCCACGCAGAGCTGCACCCCTCTCTTGCTCTCCACCAGGTTGTGGAGCTCGTCGACGACCACCGCCTTCAGATGGGAGAGGTTCTCCCTCATCCTCCGTCCGGGCAGGACGGCTTGCAGGGTCTCCGGAGTCGTAACAAGCACGTCGGGAGGGTGGGTCGACTGCCTGGTCCTCTGCGACTGGGGCGTATCGCCGTGCCTGATGTCGACTGTCAGCCCCAGCTTGGCGCACCAGACCTGGAGCCGCTTCAGCATGTCCCGGTTCAGTGCGCGCATGGGGGTGATGTAGAGAAGCGAGATGCCTTCGCCGTGCCCCTCAGACACAAGCCTTCCCAGCAGGGGCAGGAGGGCGGCCTCGGTCTTGCCGGAGCCTGTCGGCGCGATGACAAGCACATCCTCCCCCTTCGATATCAGGGGCCATGCCTGCACCTGAGGAGGGGTAGGCTCAACGATCCCCGTCTCCAGCAAGAGACTTCTCACAGAGGGAACCAGGGACTCGAAGGAGCTCTCGGTGGGCAACCTCGGAAAACAGCGGCCTGCGCCGATTTAAGGGCTCGGGGGAGAGGGTGAGGTGAAAGTGTTTCCGGGGCTTAAAGTCAGGAAGGTCTAAATGCGCCCCGCCTCCCTGCGGTCAGAAAGCTTGTCGAGGAGCACCGAAGAGGTCTCTCAGGAGAGGCCGTCTCATTCAACCACTGTAAAGGAGATAATCCTGGAGAACTTCATGAGCTACGAGTACGCCAGGATACCCCTCCGCGAGGGTCTCAACCTCATCATCGGGCCTAACGGCGCGGGGAAGTCTTCCGTCCTGCTCGCCATCTCGGTCGCCTTCGGCCAGGCTTACACGGAGAGGTCGCGCAAGCTTTCAGACCTGATACGCCGAGGCAAGGACATAGCAAGGGTCTCACTCATCTTTGACAATTCTGCGAAATCAGGGAAGCGCCCCATACCGTATTCGAAGTCGGACACATTCATGCTAAGCAGGTACCTCAGGCGCGACGGCTCCTATTGGTTCGAGGCCGACTACAAGGAGATAGACAAGAGCGAGGTCGTGCGCCTCCTCAGGGAGTTCGGGATCAACCCTGACAACCTCCTGATCATCATGCACCAGGGGATGATAGAGGAGCTAGGGGCTGTCAGCCCTCAGGAGCGGCTGCGCATGGTGGAGGAGGCGGTGGGGTTCTCCGAGTACAGGCAGAGGATACTTCTGGCGGAGCAGGAGCTCGGCGGGCTCATCGGGGAGGAGAGCTCGCTACTACAGCTCATCGACAACGCCAACCAGGCGCTGGAATACTGGAAGCAGATCTACGACCGATATCAGGAGAAGCGGAAGCTCATCGAGCACCGGGACCTGCTCACAAAGGAGCTGCTCTGGAGCTCGGAAGCCAGGCTGACGAAGTCATTACAGTCCGCCGAGGAGAAGATACTGTCGAAGACTAGGGCTCTTGAGGATCTGAAGTCGCAGCAGGCAGAGGTCTCCGCCGACGCCGAGCAGACACACCAGACCCTTCTGGACAAGCAGGTCGAGCTGAGGAAGCTGTACTACGCGCTTGTCAGGACGGAGTCGGAGAAGGCGAAGGACGAGTCTGCCACGAACGCCTATCATTCGGTAAAGGAGGACTTGGCGGGGCTCTCAATCACTATCGACGAGCTGCTTGCGAGAAGTTCCGACAAGAGCGTGAAGAGACTGAAGGAACTCGCCACCTACATCGAAGGAAAGGGAGCTGCGGCGGAAGAGGACGCACGACGCCGCAAGGGAGAGCTCGACAGGGAGGTTTCGGCACTCCAGCCTGACATAACAAAGACCGAGGAGCTCATCAAACGGACTACAGACAGCTACGTCTCCTTCAAGGTCAAGGCCGAGGTCCTATCCTACAGGATCCGCGTCACGGAATCGGACCTCAGGGAGCTAGAACGGGGCGCTAGGGAATACAGGTCGGAGCTCGAAAAGATGGCCCCCGAGCTTGAAAGAGCAGGGCCAAAGATCGAGACCCTCAGGCAGCCCTACGAGGTCTCAGAGGAACTCAAGCTGGTATCCGCCCATATCCAGAAGATGCAGGACGTCCCCGACGACGCTGAGAAAATCTACAACGACTACTCGGGGAATATCGAAGAGCTGAAAGTGAAACTGGCAAAGCTGCAGGAGAACAAGAAGTCGATGCTAACCGAGCTGGATGCGCGGAAGGATGTATGGAAGAAAGCCATGGAGGACCTTATTGAGTCGGTCGACCCCGCATATCAGGCAGTGTTGGCCGCAGCAGACGCCAGTGGCTTCGTAAAGTTCGAGCAGGCTGACGTCATTGAGGACGCAGGGCTAGACTTGTATGTCGGCTTCCGAGGCGGGGCTCCCACCACGCTCGACCCATTTACTCAAAGCGGAGGGGAGAGGTCGGTAGCCCTCATGGCGTTCATACTCTCGCTTCAGGCGAGGATTGTCTCCCCTCTTAGAGCCATGGACGAGTTCGACATCCACATGGATCCCAAGAATAGGGAGGCCATGTTCAAGATGATACTCTCCCAGATAAAGCAGAGGGAGGCTTCCCAGTACATCGTTATCACGCCGTCGATTCTCACAGTCTTTGACAGGAGCGCTCACGTGATTACTGTCCAGGCCGTCCACGGGTCATCCGAAGTCAAGGAGCTGAAGTGATTGGAGCAGACCAGACTCGACGACTACCTGAGAGTCATCGAGCTATGCCGCGACGTGGAATCGAGTTCGGCCAACCCCTTCGATGTCGATATTACAGAGAAACTACTCATCTTGAAGGAGCGCCTCCCCGAGCTGAAGCTTCTGGACGAACTTCTCGTCGACTCAGAAGCCATCTTGGAGTTATCACGGATAATCCGACTTCAAGATCAGTATCTCAAGGGCAGGGCCAGCGCCCTCTACATCGACCCGCTCCTTATCCAGCTCAAACTGAAGCTCCTCCCCAAGGAGGCGCTCTCGGAGGCGTTCATCAAGAGTTGGCATCCGGTGGCCCAAGTGGACCAGCTTTCCCCCCGTGGGCTGGAGAGGGCGTTCATCTACTGGCGCGACCTCACCCCTATTTCTGAGCGCTTCAAAGACAAGTTCGGGAACTACGGGATTGGGCCCGGCGTAGTCGAATACTCCGACCTGATCAACCTCGGCGTGTTCACGAGAGAGCAGTTCGAAAGCAGCCTCGCCGAGTTGCACGAAGAGCTACTGCATGAGTCGAACGGGGAGTGGGTGGACTACCGCCAGTTCATCGGAGACGAGAGCTTCGAGTCCAAGGTGAGACGTGCCTATCTCCTCGCATTCCTGATTAGCGAGGGGAGGGCCCTGCTGAAGACCGAGCCCCTCACTGGGAAGATTTGGATCACGGCTCTGGCCGAGAAGGTGAAGGGGATGCCGAAGTCGGTGGCGATCTCGATAACGGGTGAGGGCTGATGGAAACCGAATCCTCAGACAGAGCGCTGCTCGAGCGCAAGGTGAGGAGGGCGTTCCAGGTACTGGTCCTGCAGCGCGGCCGCAACCCAGGGGTAAAGGGGTGGGAGATGAAGCGGCACCTAGGGAGAGACTACCGCAAGATAATCGAAGTCCTCTCGGAGGACGTCTCCCCCATGGGCCTCGAGGTATACGAGGTGAAGGGCGCCGACGGGACAGACGACTCCTCCAGGTTCCTACTCAGGTTCAGGGAGCCGCCTACCATCAGCGAAGCCGAGACCTCCGGTATCAGGATAGACGACCTCGCCGTCCTGGCCGCGACGATAGCCTTCATCAACTCGAAACAGAGCAGGGTGGCGAGGCGGGAAGTCGAGCAGTTCCTAAGGGAGAAGTTCCCCAAATGGCGCATAGACTACTCCCTCGACAGGTACGTCAAGAGGGGATATCTCGAGCAGGACGACAGGGGAATGTTGCACATCGGGTGGAGGACCCACGCTGAGGTCGACGAGAAGACCCTGATGACCCTGATCCTCTCACGGGCTCAGGAAGCGGCGAAGAAGTAGCGCCTGCGAAGCGCCTCCCGCTCGCCATCAATAATCAGCTCGACCACGTCCGTCCCTTCCTTCCTCATCTTGGCTGCGAGTGCCGCGGCCTCTGCAAGCCTCACGCCCCTGCCTGCGAGGAGCATATCAGCGGCATGGCCATACTCCTTCCGAAGCTCTGCCGACTTCCTCAGCGCCTCGACTGCCTTCAGCTTGCTCCCTCGCAGGTCTGCCCTGCTCCTCGCCTTCATGGCGAGCGAGAACACGTTCTCGTAGGAGTCGGTCGAAAGGCCGAGCGCCTGTTTTTCGCACACCGGACACCTGTCGAGCCCCTCGAGGTCCCCGACCTTCTTCAGCTCCAGGAAGTTCCAGCAGTTGGTGCAGACCGCGACCAGGAACGTGTCGTTGATCCTCGCCCTGGTGGACTGCTTGAGGAGTGCCCTGAGCCTTTCGGGGGAGACGATCTCCCCTCTCCTGCTTATCTCCTCCACGCCTATCCTCGCGATTGGTGTCAGCCCCTCGTATTCGACCAGCTTGACCTCTATGGCCCCCGCGTTCATCTTCTCCACCACCTCGGCCGCGCCTGAAAGGTCGAAATCGTCGTGGAATATCATGCTCATTGCCTCCTCGTAAACCGGGGTGTCACGCAGGGCTTCGATTATCCCAGAGATTGAAACGCTAGCGTAGTCGGCGTCCTTGGCGATGGCGCCGCACTTCTTCCCCGCGTGGATGAGGCGGCGCTTGAATATCCCGCTTCTCTCCACCGCCCTCTCAGTCGCCGTCCGGAGGTCCAGCTTGTGCAGCTCCTCTATTATCGACATGACCGAGGACGGCGAAACGTCGGCCTCGATCACTATCCTGTACGGGTCCTGGTGAACGGCCACCGACTGCCCGATCTTCTCCGAAATCAGGTGACCGATCACCCTCGCCAGGAGCCTGTTCACCCTGTGGCCGAAGGCGGCCTGGATTACGAGGTACCTGTCCCACCTCTCTATGGTCACGACCCTCTCTGAAGGGATGGGCAGCCTGGCCGCGTGCTGCTCCTCGACCTCCTTCAGGGCGTCCAGCATCGCCTCCTTTGGCACGGGATAGGTCCTGCAGAGTTCCTCGAGGTACTTCTCCGCTCCACCCTTCTCAAGCTCCTCGGCGTACTTCCTACGTATGGCGCCGACCTCGGCCGCCACCTCCCGGGGCACCGGTATCTCGTCCCCCACCCAGTTGGGGACAGCGCCCGTCGGGTCCTCCTCTGACCTCACGTAGACCTTGTTGCCGTAGATCTGCTCTATCTTCCAGCAGCGCCCAGCTTCGACGAACTTCACCCCTACCTCACCGTATTCTGAAACGAACGCCTCGTCCAGCGTCCCGACGAAGTTCTCCCCTTCGATCACGAGATACTGTTTCTCGTCCGGAATCATGGAGAGGTTGTCGAAGTAATACTGGAAGAGCGGCTTGACGTCCCTGGCCCTGAACACCTTCCCGTCCGACTCGCTGTAGTACGCCAGCCTCGGGTACCTTTCTCTCATGTAAGTGAGGACCTTCCTCAGCTTCTCCCCCTCGAAGTCCGCATAGGCGTAGCTCCTCCTGAACAGGCTAAGCAAGTCGTCGAAGTTCCAGTTCGTCTGCTCGATCAGGAGGCCGGCTACCTGGTGGATTGCCACATCGTATGGGTTGAAGACCGGTTCCAGCGGCTCCAACTCCCCCATCACCGACTTCCTGCAGAGGACGGCTGCTTCGAGTATGTCGTCGGAGTCCTGCGTTATCACCAGGCCGTTTGACACCTCACCCACCTTGTGGCCGCTCCGTCCCACCCTCTGTATGAGCCTGGTGACCTGCCTGGGGGAGTTGTACTGGACCACGTATTCCAAGAACCCAATGTCGATCCCGAGCTCTAGGCTGCTGGTGCAGATGACGCCGAGGAGCTTCCCTTCCTTCAGGCTCCTCTCCACCGCCTCCCTGGTGGCCTTGGAAAGGGAGCTGTGGTGTATCCCTATGGGAAATTCGGGGTCCCATACGCGAAACCTGCTGGAGAGGGCTTCAGCCTCCGACCGTGTGTTGGTAAATATGAGCACAGACTTGTATTTCTCGACGAGCTCCCTGATGGTCCTCAGGCGGGCCGCGACTTCGGGGTAGGAATAGATGGACTCGGCCAGGACCCTGTCGTCCCCCGTGGCGCGCGGAGCAACGACCTTGAGCGAGAGGCTCTTCTCCACAGGGACCCTCACGACCTCGCACTGCCTCCCGCTCCCCACGAGGAATTGGGCGACCCTCTCAGGGGACCCGACTGTCGCCGACAGCCCGACTATCTGGAACTCCTTCTCCGCCACGTCCCTGAGCCTCTCGAGGCCCACGCTGAGCTGGCTCCCCCTCTTGTCTTCGGAAAGCTCGTGGACCTCGTCAACCACGACCCAGCGGAGCTTGGCTAGGTTCTGCCTTATCCTCCTGCCGACGAGCAGGATCTGCAGGGTCTCCGGAGTCGTTATCAGTATGTCAGGGGGCGCGAAGCTGAGGTTTGTCCTCTCCGCCTGCGAACTGTCCCCGTGCCTCACCCCGAGCCTGATGTCGAAGCGCTTGCACCACCACTGCATCCTGTCGAGCATGTCCCTGTTCAGCGCCCTCAGTGGTGTGATGTAGAGGAGCTTCGTCCCCTTCTCCCTGGACTCCCCCTCCCTGACCATGGCGTCGAGTATCGGGAGGAGGGCCGCCTCGGTCTTGCCTGTCCCCGTCGGGGCCATGAGTAGAGCGTTTTTGCCTTCTCTTACGATCGGGACCAGCTTCTCCTGGGGGTCTGTGGGTGTGTCGAAACCCCGCTCTTTGAGGGCAGCGACGAGAGGGGGCGAAAGCAGCTGGAACACGTTCTGGTTAGACATCAGATTTCAGACCTCAATCTCACTCCGAGAGCTTCAATCTGCAAGAAGAATCGAAACGTCTTCGCCTCCTCCAATAAGCTTGCGGTCTTCAAACCGTAGCCCACCCTGCTATCTTGAAACTGTTCCCTTCAGGGGGCCATCGGCTTAAATATCAGAGTATAACATACGTTATTGTCTACAGTTGTCCCGCCTTATCAGCCCGTACGAGATAGTCGCGAACTCTGCCTTACCGGCTCTGCGTGCGATGATAGCCAGGAGGCTGAAGGAGGACTTCCACCTGACCCAGCAGCAGGTGGCCAAGCGCCTTGGAGTGACCCAGGCCACAGTAAGCAACTACGCGCGCAAGACACGCGGCATGATGGTCAACCTCGAAGCGGACAGGACCGTTGTAAAGGCGGCAGACAAGATTGCAAGGGACCTCTCGGCAGATGAGCCAGACAGCAGGGAGGCTCTGAGGTCAATGACGGAAGTACTCGACTACATCCGCTTCAACAAGCTGATGTGCACCCTTCACGGAGACCTGGAACCAGGGTTCCCGACCGAGGGCTGCTACGCCTGTGAAGGGACCTTCACCGGAAAGGATTTTGACAGGCTGAAAGTAGTCGGCAGCTGAAATGCTGGCTGAGCCGAAGCCCCAGTGGCTGACGGTAACACCGCCAAAGGGCCAGAGCTACGAGGAACTGAAGGGGCTGTTCGGGACCCTCAACCTCCACACTGTCTGCGAAGAAGCTCACTGCCCCAACGTCCACGAATGCTGGGGAGGGGGAACGGCGACCCTCATGCTGATGGGAGACGTCTGTTCGAGGGCCTGCAGGTTCTGCATGGTGACTCCAGGGAAGCCCCTGGGGGTGCTAGACCAGTTCGAACCAGAGAACGTGGCATTCGCGCTTTCCCAGATGGGGCTCACCTACGTGGTCCTGACGTCCGTGGACAGGGACGACCTCCCGGACGGAGGCGCTTCGCACTTCGCCAGGACGATCAGCCTGGTCAAGGAGAAGAACCCGGGCATGCTCGTAGAGGTACTCATCCCCGATTTCCAGGGGGACCTGGCCGACCTGAAGCTGGTCGTTGACGCGAGACCCGATGTCATAGCACACAACATCGAGACGACGATGTCCCTGACGCACAAGGTCAGAGACCCGAGGGCCCACTACTGGCAGTCCCTGTCTGTGTTGAGGAACGTGAAAAAGCTCAGCGACCGCATCTACACGAAGTCTTCGATAATGGTCGGACTCGGCGAATCCGAAGAAGAGGTAACCCAAGCGATGGTCCACCTGAGACAGGCCGGCGTGGATTTCCTCACGGTGGGCCAGTACCTCCGCCCCTCGCCGAGGCACCTGAAGGTCGTCGAATACGTCAATCCCAGCCAGTTCGAGCGCTACAGGTCCATCGGAGAGGACCTGGGCTTCAGGTACGTCGCATCCGGCCCGTTGGTGAGGAGCAGCTACAGGGCAGGCGAGTTCTTCATCAGGACAGCCATTGGAAACGACACAGGGCGGCACCAATCTTATATGGCCGCGAACGCCGAAACCGACGTTTGACAGAGGCAGACTTTCTGAAGGCCTCGGGGTCCGACCCGGTCCCCCGCATCTTCAGCGAGAACGATTTCAAGTTCACAAAGGCCGAGGATTTCCTCTATCAGCGCCTTGCCCCGGACGGGACTCTCAGAGGGAAGGACCCCAACCTTTCACCTGAAACTCTCAGGAGATTGTACGAGCAGCTCGTCTTCGGCAGGCTCTTCGATGACAAGGCGACCAACCTCTCGACCCTTAGGGAGATAGGGACCTACGCCCCGGGGAAGGGCCAGGAGGCATGCCAGGTGGGACCAGTGAACGCCCTGGAGAAGGGGGACTGGTACGTCCCGATGTACAGGGACTCCGCCGGCATGCTCGCCTTCGGCCTCCCTGCGCCCAAGCTCCTCCTCTACTGGGGAGGGGACGAGAGGGGGATGCAGATGCCCGATGGCCTGAACATGCTCCCACTGGCGGTGCCCGTCGCCACCCAGCTCCCCCATGCCGCGGGGCTCGCCATGGCCAAGCGCATGCAGGGCGAGAAATCTGTCACATTCGTCGCCACCGGCGACGGGGGCACCTCCAAGGCCGACTTCCACGAAGCTCTGAACTTCTCAGGCGTCTATGATCTTCCGGTCGTCTTCGGCGTCGAGAACAACCAGTGGGCGCTGTCGGTGAAGAGGAACGCCCAGACCGCATCCAAGACGATCGCCCAGAAGGCCGTGGCCTATGGGTTCGAGGGGATCTTCGTCGATGGCAACGACATCATCGCCTCCTACGAGGCTACGAAATACGCCGTGGACAAGGCGAGAAGGGGCGGCGGTCCTACGCTCATCGAGTATTCGACCTACAGGATGGGTCCGCACACAACTGCCGAGCTCGTGTCCAACAAGCTCAAGGCCCCCGAGGAGGTCGCAGAGTGGGAAAAGAGGAACCCCATCACCCGGTTCGAAAAGTATCTCCGGCACCGTGGTCTACTTGACGACAGGTCGAAGGAAGCCGTAACCGAAGCGGCCCAGGCCAGGATGACCGACGCCATAGCCGCCTACCGCGCAACGCCTGCTCCGCCGCCCACGTCGATTTTCGACTACACATTCTCATCGCCCACGCCGAATCTTGTTGTGGAGCGCGCGGAGAACTTTGGGGTGGAAGGGACCCCAGCCCCCGACGCGCCTGAGCCGACCGTCTCAGGAGGCAAGCCTGGAGTGAACATCAGGAACGCTGTCAACATGGCCCTCAGGGAGGGGATGCGGCGGGACGAAAAAGTCGTCATCTTCGGGGAGGACGTGGCCAAGAACGGAGGGGTCTTTCAGGTCACCCGAGGGCTCGCGGATGAGTTCGGGGACAGGGTCTTCGATACCCCGCTTGCAGAGCTCAGCATCGGCGGGATTTTCGTCGGGCTGTCCATCGGCGGGATGGTCCCGGTGGCGGAGTTCCAGTTCGACAATTTCTCCCTCCCCGCCTTCGACCAGATCTTCAGCCACATCGCACGCATGAGGAATAGGTCCAGGGGCCGTTTTGCACCGAGGGGCGTCATCCGCTTTCCGTATGGGGCGGGCATAAGGCCCCCCGAGCTGCACTCTGAATCTCCCGAGGCGTACTTCGCCCACACCCCTGGCCTGAAGGTTGTGATCCCGTCCACCCCCTATGACGCCAAGGGGCTCCTCGCGTCGGCCCTCATGACTCCAGACCCGATCATTTTCATGGAGCCGAAGAAGATCTACGACTCCCCGAAGATGGACGTTCCGGAGGAGGATTATCGGATCCCCATCGGCAAGGCGAAGGTCGTCAGGGAGGGTACTGATGTGACTCTGGTGTCCTACGGAGCCATGATGGTGCCCACCCTGCAGGCAGCCGATGCCCTGGGGGAAAAGTCGGTCGCCGCCGAAGTCGTCGACCTCAGGACCGTCTCTCCGATCGATTTCTCCGCCGTTCTCGCCTCGGTGCAGAAGACTGGTAGGCTCGTCGTAGTCCACGAGGCGCCCAGGAACGTCGGGGTAGGCGCGGAGGTGGCGGCTACTGTAGCCGAGAGGGCCCTCGACTACCTGAAGGCGCCCATCAAAAGGGTCACGGGCTATGACATACCCATCCCCCTGGCAAGGCTCGAAGACAATTACATCCCGAACAAAGAGAGAGTGACGAAGGCCGCCCTGGACCTGGTCAGCTACTGACAGCGCGTCTACAGAGTTTTTAACCTGCCATCCAATCGCCCAGATTGTACATGGAGTTCAAACTTCCAGACCTGGGGGAGGGGATTACTGAAGGGGAGATTCTGAAGCTGATGACAAAGGAAGGGGATCAGATCAAAGAGGACCAGCCCATCGTCGAGGTGATGACGGACAAGGTCAACGTCCAGATCCCGTCCCCGAGGACAGGCAAGGTCGCCAAGATCCTCGTGAAAGAGGGGGACGTGGCCAAGGTCGGGCAGACGATCATGGTGATAGACGAGGGAGGCTCAGGACCTCCGGCTCCAGTTTCCACTCCCACTTCACCACAACCAGTGACAGCTTCCGCCCAGGTCGTTCAAGTGCAGTCGCCTGCACCTTCCGCAGGGGTCCTAGCCACTCCCGCGACGCGCAGGCTCGCCAGAGAGCTCGGCGTCGACATGGGCAAGATACGCGGTACCGGACCGCAGGGGAGGGTCACTGACGAAGACGTGAAACGATCGGCATCGGGCTCGGGCACGTCTGCCGTCGCCGCCCAGGCTGTCCAGACTCAACCCTCGAGAGGGGCCCCGAAGGAAGAGGTCGTCCCACTGAGGGGGCTGAGGCGGACGATAGCCGAAAGGATGGCGAAATCTCTCCGGACGACGGCCCAGGTGACCCACGTGGACGAGGCCGACATGACAGAGCTCGTCCTTCTGCGTGAGGCGTTCAAAGGGAGCGCGGAGAAGAGGGGCGTCCGCCTCACCTACCTTCCGTTCATCATAAAGGCGCTCGTGCCCGCGCTCAAGGAGTTCCCCTACGTCAACTCGACGCTCGACGAGCAGGCAGGCAACATCATTCTCAAGAGATATTACAACATGGGAATCGCCACGGACACCGACCAGGGGCTGGTGGTCCCCGTAGTGAAGGACGTAGACAGGAAGGACATTTTCGAGATCGCCGGGGAGATAGAGAAGCTTTCTCAGAAGGCGAGGAGCGCCCAGCTGACCCTCGACGAGGTGCACGGGTCCACGTTCACTATAACGAACGTGGGGGCGATAGGCGGCTTGTTCGCGACGCCGATAATCAACGTCCCCGAAGTCGCGATACTTGGGCTCCACAAGATAGCCAAGCGCCCCGTGGTTCGGGACGGGAAGATAGAGGTGAGGGACACCACCTACCTTTCGCTCTCCTTCGACCACCGCGTCTTCGACGGGGCCTACGCCGCCAGGTTCACTTCCAGGGTCGTGGAGACGATCCAGGACACAAAGAAGCTCCTCTCCGAAGTCCTCTAGCCCCCCAAACCATCAGCAATGTTTAAGCCGATAACGCTTCGCGAGCCCAATATCTTGATTGAAGCGGACATCGCGATAATCGGCGGAGGCCCCGGGGGCTACGTCTGCGGCATCCGCGCGGCCCAGCTCGGGCTGAAGACTGTCGTGGTCGAAGCTGACAGGCTAGGGGGGGAGTGCGTGAACTATGGGTGCATCCCTTCGAAGTCGCTGATCAGCGTCGCAAAGCTAGTCGACAAGGTGAAGGAGGCGGAGAAGTACGGGTTTCGCGCCTCGAACGTCTCCGTCGACTTCGCCCAGCTGCAAAAGTGGAAGTCAGAGGTCATATCGCGGCTGGTGAGCGGGATAGAGCTCCTTCTTCGGGGATACCACGCGACAGTCATCTTAGGTGAGGCGGAGCTCGTCGCAAAGGACAGGATCGCCGTGACCACCTCCCAGGGAAAGGAGGAGATTTCATGCAAGAACCTGGTCATAGCGACCGGGACGAGGACGTCGAGCCTCCCTGGCTTGGAGTTCGACGGCGAGAGGATAATCAGCTCGAAGGAGGGACTCGAACTGAAGGGTCCACCCAGCCGCCTGCTGATCGTCGGAGGTGGGGCCATCGGGCTCGAATTCGCGTCCATGTTCCAGAAGCTGGGGAGCGCCATCACAGTGGTGGAGATCATGGACCAGCTGCTTCCGGGGAGCGACCCCGAGGTCGTCCGGGTGGTCCATAGGAAGCTGGAGAGCAAAGGCGTCAAGGTCTTTCTGAAGTCGAAGGTCGCCCATGTCGACAAGACCGACTCCGAAGCGAGAGCCGAGATAGACACGCCCGATGGCAAGGTGACGCTCGGGTTCGACAGGATACTCGTGAGCGTCGGCCGCAAGCCAAGGACAGAGAAACTGAACCTCCAGAAGATGGGTGTCCAGACTGACGCCAGGGGATACGTCATCACGGACAACAGGATGCAGACCAACGTTCCGGGGGTCTACGCCATCGGGGACGTGAGGGGCCCGCCCCTCCTTGCCCACAAGGCTTCGAAGGAAGGGATCGTGGCGGCCGAATGCATCGCAGGGATGCCCTCGGCGGCGGACTGGAAGGTGATCCCCGACGCGGTGTTTTGCGACCCCGAGGTCGCCAGCGTGGGATTGACCGAGGCGAAGGCGGCTGAGGCGGGTTACAAGGTAAAGCGTAGCAGGTTCCAGTTCGCAGCCCTTGGAAGGGCGCTGACGACAGGGGAGCCGGAGGGGTTCGTAAAGGTGGTCTCCAACGAAGGTGACGGGCTGGTCTTGGGGGTCCAGATCGTCGGCCCCGAGGCCTCAGACCTGATCAGCGAGGTGGCCCTGGCCATAGAGATGGGCGCGACGGTCGACGACATAGCTCTCACCATACACCCTCACCCGACCCTCCCCGAGGCGATCATGGAAGCCTCGGAGTCGGCCGCAGGCAGGCCCATCCATCAGCTCAGGACATGAACGGCTACCTAGTCGATTTCGGCCGGATGGAGTACGGCCAGGCCCTGCAGCTCCAGCGGCAGCTCGTGGAAAAGCGGGCCAGGGGGGAAATCCCGGACACCCTTGTCCTGGTAGAGCACGACCACGTCATAACCCTGGGGCGCAAGACCACCCCTGCCAACTTCAGGCCTCAAGGCATACCCGTCTTCCAGGTCGAGCGAGGCGGGGACGCCACATACCACGGACCCGGACAGCTGGTGGGGTACCCCATCGTCCTCTTGTCAGACCACGACGTGAGGCGCCACGTTAGGGGGATGGAGGAAGCGATAATCAGGACCGCAAGAGCCTACGGCATAGAGAGTCAAAGGATGGAGGGGCACCCCGGCATCTGGGTCCAGGGGAAGAAGCTCGCGTCCATCGGCGTCGCCGTCACCGAATGGGTGACGTACCACGGGTTCGCCCTCAACGTCAACACTGACCTTTCTTACTTCGAGCTCATTCGCCCCTGCGGCCTGGACCCCTCTACCATGACGTCCATGCAGAAGATCACGGGGAAGCCAATCCCGTTCGATGAAGTGAAGGCGATGTTCGCCAGGGAGTATTCAGCGGTCACGGGCCTGTCCCTCACCCACCAGCGCCTCGTCGCCCCGCACTAGGCGACAGTTATTTAGCGCACGTCCGGTCGGCGCCCCTCATGCCAAGCAAGATCTCTGCCCGTGCGAAGCCGAAACGCCAGGTCAAGAAGATAACCTACACTACGCTTTTCGCCGACGAGAGTCTCAACCCGAAGTTCGAAGAGGCACTGAAGAGCCTTGGGCCGAAGCTCGGCCGGAGCTACCCGATGTACATCGGGGGGGAGGAGGTCCGCTCCGAGGCTGGGGAGTTCGAGCACAGGAGCCCCATCGACACGTCCATCGTCGTCGGGAGGTTCCAGGTCGGCACGAGGGAGCACGCCAGGCAGGCCATCGAAGCTGCCAAGCAGGCCTTCGAGGTATGGAGCAACAAGCCCTGGCAGGAAAGGGTGAAGGTCCTCGACAGGTACGCGAAGCTCATCGATGACAGGAAGTTCGACATCGCAGCGGCCATCACCTACGAGGTAGGGAAGAACAGGCTCGAGGCGCTCGCCGAGTGCTGGGAGGCGATCGACGCCGTGAAGTATTATTCCGGAGTGATGCGCAGGGAAAGGGGATACACAATCCGCATGGGCCCCGGCGGCCCTGGAGAGCACAACATCGACGCATGCAAGCCCTTCGGGGCTTGGCCCGTAATCTCTCCATTCAATTTCCCGTTCATGCTCGCCAACGGGATGGCCATGGGCGCACTCATCACAGGCAACTCTGTCATTCTCAAGCCGACCAGCGAAGCCCCGCTGACTGGCATCATGCTGTACCAGCTGTACGTGGATGCGGGGGTCACCCGGGGAGCCGTGAATTTTGTGACCGGGCCCGGGTCCAACTTCGAGGACGAGTTCGTCACCAACCCCGACGTGGCCGGGCTGGCGTTCACCGGCTCCAGGGACGTGGGGATGAGGCTTTTCCGCCGCTTTCACACAGAGCAGGAATATCCGAAGCCGATGGTCCTCGAGATGGGGAGCAAGAACCCGACCATAATCACTTCCAAGGCCGACATACCGAAGGCCGTTGAGGGGACTGTCCGGGCTGCCTTCGGGTATGGGGGACAGAAGTGCAGCGCGACGTCCAGGGTCTACGTCCAGAACGGGGTCAAGGACAAGTTCCTAGGCGCCCTTAAGGACCGGGTCGCCAAGATTTCAGTGGGAGACCCCCGGTTGAATGACACATTCATGGGCCCGCTGATCAACGCCAAGGCCGTGGAGACCTTCCAGACCGCAGTCTCAAAGGCTAGGCAGTCAGGGGCCAACTTCGTCACCGGCGGGGACGCCATGAAGGAAGGGAGCTTGCAGAAGGGGTTCTACGTCTCCCCGACCGTGGTGGCCGACCTCCCTGAAGACAACCCCCTGGTGAAGCAGGAGCTGTTCGTCCCCTTCGTGGTGGTGAACGGATACGACTCCGTTGATGATGCGATCGACCGGGCGAACGCCACCGAATACGGGCTGACCGCAGGCATCTTCAGCAAGGACAAGCGGGAAATCAAGAAGTTCTTCGACGGCATCAAGTTCGGGGTCACCTACGCCAACAGGAGCGGAGGCTCGACAACCGGCGCCTGGCCCGGCGCCCAGTCATTCACAGGGTGGAAGGCGAGCGGGGTCACAGGCAGGGGGGTCGGGAGTCCGTACTACCTGCTTAACTTCCTCAGAGACCAGTCACAGACAACGGTCGAGTAGAAGGGCCCTTACTTCAGCGGGACGTAGAGGCTGGAGCGGCTCGCGCCGATCCCGGGGGTCCCGTGGACGACCTTCTTGTTCGTGATTACGTACTCCCCGAGGTACCTCCCAATCATCTCGGGCTTCACCTCAAGTGGCACGAACTCCCGCCCGTTGTGGACTGCGATTGTCAGCCCGACCATCGTCGGGAGTATTATCATGTCTCTCGCGTGCGTCTTGATCTGTCCCTCCTGTTTCCCATCCTTGATAGCCCGGGCGTCCTCGAGCAGCTTGCGCTTCTCATCCGACACGCCCCTGTTCAGGGAGCGCCTCGCCCTCGACGGGAGGAGCTCGAGCAGAGCTTCCGTGGACATCGAGTTGAGTTCTTCCAGGCTCTTCCCTCTGTACCTGAACTCCTTCGGCATCTACTTCGAGACCTCCGCGCTTGACCTTGCCAATCTCTTCCTTCCGGTCTTCCTCGGCGCTATTAACCCTACCTTCCTACCTGGGGGCGCGTTCCTCGAGGTGCTGGTCGACTTGCCCGGATGCTGGTGCCTCCCTCCTCCGAACGGGTGGTAAACGACTGCCATGGCTATACCCCTCATCCTCGGATATACCCTCCCGGAAGCCCTCATGGCGTGGTGCCTCGCGCCCGCTGTGAGGAAGGGCTTCTCCCTCCTCCCTCCTCCCGCGACTTCCCCGATGGTGACCATGCACCTGTCGTTCACGAGTATGTTCTTCCCCGAAGGCAGCTTGATGATCGCCCTCCCGTTGGCCTTCGAGAACAACACCGCCGAAGTCCCCGAAGCCCTCACCAGCTTCCCTCCGTCCCCCGGTCTCAGCTCTATGTTGCACACCCTCGTCCCTTCGGGGACGCTCGCCAGCGGAAGCATGTTGCCCTCCTGCACCCGGACGGACGAGCCCATGCTCACCTGCTGACCAACCGCCATTCCGGCCACCGCAGGGAGGTAGGCATACCTGTCCCGGTCAAGCCTGAGTTGAGCCAGAGGAGCGCTCCTGCCTCTTTCGTCCAAGATCGCGGTGATCGTTGCCTCAGACGATCCCGTCCCGAACCTAGGATACCTCACCGGCGCGATCTTCCCCTTTTTCGGCGCCCTGAATTGGATTCCTGCCTTCCCGCGCCTCCTCTGAAGTATTCTCTTACCCATTTCCTACACCAGCCCCAGCTTCGTCGCAAGTTCGGCCGCCTTCCCTGCTTCGGCTAGGCGGACGAAAGCCTTCTTCCCGCGGACTGTCCTGGAAGTGTTCACAGCTTCAACTTTGACTTCATAGAGCGCCCGGACAGCCGCGGCGATCTGGGTCTTCGAGACCCTGTCTTCGACCAAGAAGCAGAGCTTGTTCTCCTTCTCTATCTGGTCGAATGTCCTCTCGGTCACGTAGGGGCGCTTCAGGATCTTCTGCGCGTCCTCGAGCCTCATCCTAGGACGCCACCCCCCATTCTCGATTCCAGGGCGCTGAAGGCCGACTCCGTCCATATGGTGAGCCTCCCCGGGACTCCTCCCGGCGCGAGGTGGAGCACGCTGATGTCTTCGACCCTGGTGACCTCGACCCCGGGGATACCACCCGCTGCCTTCCCCACGCCCCTGTCGTTGGTAACCACGATAAGGGGACCGACCCCTCCCCTGTATACCCTTCCCCTCAGCCTCCGCTTTCCGGAGTTCCTCTTGGTCCTCCCGTCGACCCTCTCGAGCTCCGCCTTCAGGTCGACCTTCTCAAGGAATGAAACGAGCTCCGCTGTCTTCTCGACCGTTTCGATGTCGTCGGCGACGACCATGGGGAGCGCCAGCTTCTTGACCCTGTGCCCGCGCGCCTTGACCGCCTCAAGATTGGCGGTGTATGCGATGGCCGAGTCAGTCGCGAGCTTCTTCTCCTTCTTGTTCACTCTAAGATGAATGACCTTCTCTGACCTCGGAGGGTGAGCTAGCCTCCCCTTGACGACGCTGGCCACTCCGCCTGCGAGGCCTCCTCTCGGGTACCTGTCCCCCTTTACCCTGGGGATCCTTGAACGTCCCGTCCCTGTCGGGGGGCTGTGCGTCTCGGCACTGGTCCTCTCTCCTGCCATGGGGTCCCTCCCCTTCGGCTGGAACCCGTGCGACCCCACGAGCCAGAACATGCGCTTCACAAGGTCGGGGCGAAGCTGGGTCGAAAATACCTCAGGGACCTGGACCTGGCCAGATGGCTTGCCGTTCATGCCGACGACTTCAGCCTTCATCTTCAGCGCTTCCTCTGCCTCGTGCTGACTTCGATCACCTGCGGTGGGTTCTGGCTCTTAGTATACCCCCTCACCCTGAGCCGCACGAGTACGAACCTGCTCGCCGGCCCGGGGACCGAGCCACGAACTACGGCGTAGTCCCCTGCGACGTTGCCGAAATGGTCGAACCCTCCCGGCGGTGTCACCGGGTTGGCAGAAGCATTCCCCGTCAAGAGTATCCTCTTCCCCGTCTCTGTCCTCTGATGGAATCCCATCTGTCCAGCTCTGGCTACGGTGTACATCACCGCAGCCGGATGCCACGGGCCTATCACACCTACAGCCCTCACGCTCTTTCTCGACTTGTGCTGCTTCCTCTTGACCCCGAATCTCGTGACCGGCCCCTCGAATCCCTTCCCCTTGGTAATCCCGAGAACGTCCACGTACATGCCTACCTTGAAGACGTCGGTGAACTTCACCTTCTTGCCCAGCAGCCCCATCACGAACTCCGCCTGCGCCTTCACATCGCCACCCGAGACCCCGACCTCGAGGACGACCGGCTTCTTCTGGGAGAGCCCTACGTCGCGGGGGACGGACGAGACTACGGCCGTCACCCGGCTCGTCTTGCCCAGAGGAAGCTTCTCCATCGTTGTCTGCCCAGCCTGCTTGACGTCTGCTATGGCCATGTCCTGGCCGTTCTCGTGACGGTATAGCCTCAGCCCGACGACCTGCGTGTCTGGGAGGGACAACACGCTAGACATGTTGAAGAGTGGCTTCCCGAAGTTCGGCGTCTTCGCCCTGTCGTCTACTGTGATGACGTGAGCGGTCCCCGCCTTGTATCCCGGGAATCCTAGCAGGATCGGCTTCTCTGCTTCTACCTTTGGCCAGGTCCTTATCCGAGGGACGAAGCTCTTAGCTCGTCCTCTGGGCCTGTATGCAAGACTACCTCTACGGGGTGCAGAATGCTTCCTATGTCCCAATTCACGCTAAACCTTTCCGATGGCCCGTTTTACGGTTCGCACTTAAGCCTTTTCGGCGAAAAGCAGGCTCACAATACCTAGACCGGCGAAAATCGCCTCTTCGGTCCTTACCGTCTCAGCCTGCTGTTCCGGGAATAAGTTGACGACGAAGTCCACCCTCCCAGGAAGGTTCCGGCCTACGATATTGAATAGACCTCTCGACGGAGATCCGAAGATCATCTTGACACTCTGAGAAACTCTCAACGCGGTTCTCAGGCGTTCGACGGTGTCGACGACAGGGGTACCGAATTTCGAGGTCGCCACCTTCAGGGGAAACCTCCGGTCAGAAAGCGATTCTTCCACCGTCTTCGTCTCCACCGTGTAGCCCCAGTAGCTGCCCACCTGTTGGCGTTGAATCACCCTGGCCGTAAGGGGACTCAGAGAGGAGACCTTGACGGTCACCCGCCTGCCCGGTTGCCCTCCCCCTTCCAGAAGAGGAGCTGCATCCAGTCCGATGTCCACCGTCCCGTCCCTGTTCACGACCCCCTCCCTGACCTCTCCAGAAAGAATGCTGCTCGTCGGAACCTTCGCCTTGTGTGACGGTATCCTGAGCGGCGGGAGCATGCCTGCGTATCTCAGCGTCTCGTCGAGCGGATAGAGCCTCTTTCTCAGGTACTGCGGGGTCTCCAAGTACTCCAGCACAGTGCGGATCAGTTTGCTCTCTCCTCTCCCCAGGGGGTCTCTGAATACTTCGATCACATCCACACCGTAGATCGCGCATGCCCTGGCAATGAGACCCAGCTTGGTCATCTTTTCCCTGGGAGACGCCTTCTCTTCGAGGACCGTATCGGGGACGGATATTGCCACCCTCATTCCCGGCCGCGCCATCGAAGCCGGCCGCGGGCCGCTCTAATTCAGTCTTCTCCCGTAGGAACTCGCCGGTGCAAAGCACATGAATAGAAACCACCTGGGAGTTGGACTGATGGGCGCCCAGGAGAAGCCGAAGAAGGACAACTGGCTCTACTCTACTTTCCCAATCTCAGTTGCCATTGGGCCGTTGGGCACCATGATTCAGCTCTACCTGATTGAGCTGAACGGCCAGGCTCTGGGCACCATCTACGGTGGCCTGGCCGCCGCCATCTACAACGGCATCAGCATCCCCGCGGCCCTGTTGTGGGGGCTGACCATCGACAGGCTCCACAAGCGGAGGTCCCTGATAGGGCTCAGCTACGCCCTGACCGCCATCGCGCTCGTATCCTTCTATGTCGGAGGGTCCACTGAAGGGACCATCGCCCGTTACTCTGTGGTCTCCTTCGTCTCGTTCGCCTCGGCGACTCCCCTCAACCTTCTGATTATGGAGACGGAACAGAAGAGCAGGTGGGCAGGTGCGTTCGCAAAGCTTTCGATGGTATCAAGCGTCGGCAACGTTGCAGGGCTCGTCGTCAGCGTTGTGTGGACCGACCTGATCCCCTCCCAGCTCGTCCTCCTCTTCGTCCCCTTGGGAGCCCTAGCTCTGACCTCGTCGGCCTTGTCCGTCGTGATGATAAAGGAGCCTCCGTTCGTATTTGAGAGAGAGACAGTCGCGAGAAGGAGGCCGAGCTTCTTCAGCCGGCTCCTCGCCAATCCGGTCTTCTTCATTGTCATCCCTACCCTCTCGGACTTCAGGCGCATCTTCCGGGGGCTCCGTTCAAGCCTCACCAGGAGCGTCCCGCTCTTCTACATCTCGACGATTCTCTTCTATCTCTCCGCCGGCCTCTTCAACACATCATTCGTTCCCGCCATGCATCTCTTCTCACTGCCGGACCAGCAGGTGTTCGCCGTGATTCTGGCCGGCATGGTTGTTCAGAGCTTGGCGTTCCAGTTTGCGGGCAAATTCGTCGGTTCCCGGAGCCTCATCACGACGTCCATCCAGGGGCTCCTGCTCCGCGGCTGGTCCTATGTGGGGATTGGGGCCGCGGTCCTGCTGCTATCGGGCCCCATCTTCGTGATCCCCGCGCTGATCCTGTACCCATTGGCCGGAGGAGTCGCATTCGCGATCTATTACACCTCCGCAAACACGATGATGTTCACCACAGTCCAGAGCAAGTCCGCCGGTGCTGCCCTGGGGGTCTACTCAGCAATTGTAGGGATCGCGTCCATGGCGGGCTCCTTAGCTTCGGGCTTCATCTCTGTGTACGTTGGATACGACACCACCTTCATCCTCGCCGGGATTCTGTTGTTCGCTGCTATGGGGGTGGTAGGTAGGCTTCCGAAGCCGTCTAGTCCCGACGAAGGAGCGCTCCAGTAAGAACACGGCATGCCCGCAAGTTTATATTAGGGTCATCCTAACATGATTAGGATTAACAGAATGAAGGCGATATTGAGCCGTAGAGACTACGACTACGTCGAGTCTGTCCACGCTTTATCATCAGGCGGATGGCCTGCAAGAGTCAAGGACATCGCGGCTCGGCTCAGGGTGGCGCCGCCTACTGCGGTCGAGTTCCTTGACAAGCTTTTGGGCTTAGGCATCGTCGAGAAGGGACCAAGTGGTTACAGGCTGTCCACGAAAGGGATAGAGTGCTTCAACGAGGCTACCAGGTCTCACAGGCTCATTGAAACGCTCCTTGTGAGAAACGGGATCTCCGTCGACGAAGCATGCAGAATCTCTTCATCGCTGAGGGGCCCCATAGACGAAGTCTACTTGGAGCAACTGTGCTCGCACATGAGCCATCCGAACCTCTGTCCGCACGGCAGACCGATCCCGCTGGGTGCCCGGCATGTTTGACCTCGGATCTCTCCTTCATCCTTCATCTGGCCTTGCAATCCCTACGATACTCGTCATCGCCATCGTCCTGGGGATGTTGCATGGATTGACCCCCGACGAGCACACTTGGCCAATAACTTTCAGCTACTCCGTTGGGAGCTATAGCTCACGAGGAGGCATGAAGGCAGGTTTCATGTTCTCGAGCGGGTTCACAATCCAGAGGACCATACTCGCTGCCCTGGGGTTCGCGGGGCTGGCAACAGTCTATGAAACCTACAACCTGGACGGGTACGTCTACGTACTCGTAGGAGTGGGGATGCTCCTCGCTGGATACTACCTGCTAAAGGGGACCGACATCCACGTCCCACTGGACCGCCTGCTTGGGGCAAAAGAACACCACACGACATCGGCAGAAAGAGTACCGATGCACGAGTCAGAGGCCGGGACAAAGCCTGTCCCGCTGAAGCTGGCGACGGTGCACGGGTTCATTGCGGGGTGGGGGCTCGGCGCCTATGCGAGCATAATCGTGTTCGTACTGGCTCCGCAGATGCCGAACATCATCCTCGCTGCGTTGGTTGGAACTTCCTTCGGTGTCGGAACGATGTTCATGCAGATCATCCTCGGTTCAGTCTTTGCCAACGTTATGAGAATCAAGAAACTCAGCGTGAACCAGATAAAATACGTCGGAAGGTCGGCCGCCGCACGGACTCTCTATCTCGGAGGCCTCGCCTTCGCAATCATTGGGGCCTTGATCGTTGCCTTCCCCTTCCTGGACAGCATAGCCATCAGCACAGGAAATTCTATCCCGAACCTTGATTCGGTAGGTGTCGCAACCGTCCTCGTTCTATTCACGGTGGGGGTGATAGGGCTCGGAAACCTGTATCTTGGTTACAAGGAAATCGTGAACACGCCCTCGGCCAAGTGAAACGAGCCTAGGCCGGTCGTGAGCGGCCTTTCACAAAGTAGAAGTGGACCGGGGGGGATTTGGACCCCCGACCTCCCCCATTCTGGGGTGGTGTCATGCCAAGGGGATGGACGAAAGGCTCTGTATCCTACAAGACTAGACTACCGGCCCGATATCGCCGGCTCGAAGGTCGGCGCTCTTTAAGGCTTAATTCCACTTTGTTTCATCTATGCCTGAATTGTCGATTTCAATTTCCGAATTTGGAAAGGTCGAGATGAAAGTGGGAAGGATAGCCGCTGTAGAAGATATCCCGACAGCCCGTAAGCCAATCTACAAGTTGACCATCGACTTCGGGGAGGGGATGACTAAGCAGTGTGCCGCCGGTATCAAAGACAGGTACACGAAGGAAGAACTGTCTGGAAAGATAGTGGTGACAGTGGTGAACCTGGAGCCCAAATCAGTTGCCGGAGTGGTCTCCGAATGCATGCTCTTGACCGCCTATAATGACAGCGAACTCTCGCTCCTCTCGCCCGACAGGAGCGTCACCCTCGGGACGAAGGTCGGCTGAATCAGCCGCGGCGCAAGCTTTTATCCTCCACATAAGGCGACTTGAAACGAGCGGTGGTCGTCTAGCCTGGTCCAGGACAGTAGCCTGCCACGCTACTAACTCGGGAAGTCATGCAAATGACTCGAGAATTCAAATCCCGGCCACCGCACCAT
>JACWAI010000030.1 GCA_014874415.1 Nitrososphaerales archaeon | reverse complement strand
GGTCGGAGTGGCCCATCAGACTCTCCGCAGAGGACAGACCTGATGCATCACCCGAGCCTCGAAGGAAAAGACATCGCCCACCGAGGCTTGCCCCGGTTCCACCGCGCCACCGCACTTCGGACACGGGCTCGCGGGCCATGCTGGAAGGTTTGCGAGGAACGTAGCGAACTCCTTCCCGGAAAGCACGAGGGGAGCGCTGATCATCGGCGGTTGGTCCATCGGAGGGAAGTGATGGGCCGGCAGGATCAGGACCTCCGACATGTCGTCCCTCCGCCACGCAAAGAACACCGGCACGCCGGGGAACCTCCTCTCCATCTCGTACAGGACGAAGCGTTTGCCTACGTGCGGAGGATAGACCGCAGGGGCTTCATGGAGTGGGCCCGGGTGGCTCCATCGGATCAACTCGTAGATGCCCACAATGGCCGGATAGACCTCCCCCTTACGCCAATCCACCCTCGTCCCCAATTCCGCCGAATCTAGGTCCATACAATAGGCCCAACGAGGGCAGTTCTCCTTGTGCCAGTCCCCGAAATCCACCGGCTGGCCCGGAAGAGCAGGGTGACGTGGCCGAGCCTCCCACGCCTCGCTCATGGCCGGAACCCGAGCCGCTCGGCCGCCGCCTTGACGTAACTGGGCTCGACCTCGACACCGATCCCCTCGCGGCCACACCCTTTGCAGGCAAGGAGGGTACTGCCGCTTCCCATGAACGGGTCCAAGACAGTGTCCCCCACATAGCCGAAGAGTTTCAGCAATCGCTTGGGAAGCTCCACGGGGAAGGCCGCCGGGTGGCCCCCGGCCTGGGCGGCCGGTTGGCCCGGGAACGTCCACGGCCCGGCCGTCCAGTCCTGGAACTCCGTTTCGGTGATATCCACCGTTCCACTGGGAGGGCGCGCCCAACTACCCTTGTAAAGGACCACCACGGCCTCGCATTCCGACTGGTAATGGGGGGCCGAGGGTTTGCCGTACGACCCCCATGCGGTCCGCTTGCTGGACGGGCCCTTGTGCCAGACGATGGTGAACATGTAACGGAAGCCGACGGCCAACGCCGCCTGAACGACAATGGAGTAGACCGGGAGGTCCTGGTCCCCGAGCCCCACATCAAAGGGGACATTGACACAACACCGGCCCTTGTCGGCGAGGACCGCATAGGCCTTCGCCAACCACTTGCCCGTGAATGCACGGTACTCCTCGGCGGACATCTGGTCACCTTCCGCCCCATACCCTTTGGCAAGGTTGTACGGCGGACTGGTGATGACCATGTTGACCGACCCGACGGAGAGTTGGGACAACGGCACTTGCAGGAAATCCCCTTGGAGCATCCGTACACGGCCGTCCCCGTACTCGGAGGAAGCCAACGCAGGAGGATCCAACTTCACCTTGAGCTTCTTGAACTCGGAGAAGACCTTGTCCACCTTGGCATTGGGTTTGTCGAGCTTGTCGAGCAACGGCTTGTACTTGTCGGGGTCCTTCTCTGAGGCCTCCCGTACCACTTGCACCTTCTCCAATGTCCGATGTGAGTAGCCGGTGGCCTTCGCCGCTCGGGACCTAGCCTTCCGAACTTCCGGGACGGAAAACCTTGTGGAAAGTTTCCCTAAGGTTTTCTTGTGCCCCCGCCCTCCTGTCTTCGCCCCCTCCTTTTGCCGCTCCCGGGCGGCCTCCCTAGCCATGGGCAGGAGCACCTGCCAGGCCGCCTCCGCCTCCACCGGGTTCAACGGTAAGCGGTAGAGATTCTCCGACGCCTCCGCCTTCCTGGCTAGGAGCCCCCTAAGGTCCAACACCCGTACAGGGACCCGCGTCCAACCCAGACGGCGAGCCGCCTCCAAGCGACGGCGGCCGGCGATGAGGTGGCCGTCCTGGTCCACCACAATCGGATGGAGCATCCTTCCCACCTCCCGTATGTTCTCGGCGAGAGGACCGATATCCCCTAGGGCGCGTCGGATCCGATCACCGACGCGGATGCTGGCAATCTCTCGTTCTTCGTCCATGTTCAAAGCTTGTTGGCCAGCACATGGCCCAGATACGCGCCGTCCCCGATGATGCTGTGCTCATCTAGGAGGTCCTTAGCCCACAGCGAGACGTCCATCATCATGTCGTCCCGGCGGAAGGCCTGGACACGGCCGGGCTTGCCCGGCCACAACCGAAAGACCTTCACCAGTTGCTCATAGAGCCCGGGTACTATGGATGTCCGTTGAGCCCATGCCTCCATCTCACTACGGACAACCGTGTAAGTGTCTTCTAACGCGAATCCTCCCGTTGGGAAGAATACCACGGGATGGAGCGCCCATCCCTCCTTCCCCGCCAACTCAATCATTCCTCGGTCGAACTCCAAAGCGGCGAGCACCCATTGCTCGATGCCATGCGACAGTTTACAGGCCATGGCCTCCCCGGCCATCGCGTAGTTCCCGTCCTTCAGGTACGAACGGACCGTATGGCCCTTCGCCGGCAGCGTGGGCAGGGACTTGGCGCAGGAGGCGCAGACCCAACGACGGGCATGCTGGTT
>JACWAI010000029.1 GCA_014874415.1 Nitrososphaerales archaeon | reverse complement strand
TCCGTGGTGTTTTTATCCTGTATCGTGGGTTAGGATGCTACATTGGTTGCCGGAGCATCGGAAAAGCCCCGGTGTCGAATGCCCCGGCATGCGATTCCCGTCGGAATCGAACCCGTCGAACGCTCCTAGGCATCCCCAGAACATCCGTTGCGCTTATAACGGTCAGACACAACTAGCCTGCCATGACATCCCTGCATGACGCAGGGAGTCGAAACTCAAACGCGGGTTCCCGGCCAGGGCGCCTATCTGAAACCCAGCCCGCCCGAGTCCATCTTCCTTACGCACTCGGCGCATCTGAGCCCTCTAGGGGTCCTGTAGAGCCTCGCCTTTGCTCCGCACTCGGGGCACTCCTGATGAGCGCTATGAGGCGGGACAAACGTTCGTTCCACGATGGACCCCCATCGAGGTGCTTCTTATCCGCTTCTAATGAGAAGCGGCATTCTCACGGACTTGCCGTGCCCCGGCATCCAGACCCCTGAGTTCCGAAGAGTTAACAGCGCCTCGCGGACGGGGAGTCTAAGATTGGATAGTTTCGATGCGCTGAGCCTCGCCCCGGCAGTCAAAAAGGGGGTGGACGCCGCCGGCTACCGGAGACCCTTCCCCATCCAGGCCCAGGCGATTGGCCCCCTCCTGGAGGGGAGGAACCTCATAGGGCAGGCTAGGGCGGGCTCGGGTAAGACCCTAGCCTTCGGAATCCCGCTGGTCCATGCGGTCCGCGAAAGCCAACCATGGGTCCAGGCGCTCGTCCTGGCCCCGACCAGGGAGCTGGCCGTACAGATCACCCTCGAGCTCCAGAAGATCGCCGCTTTTACCGGAATAAGGATAGTCACCATCTATGGCGGCCAGTCTATGAACGTACAGCTCGACGCCCTGAGGAGGGGAGCCCACGTAGTGGTGGGGACCCCCGGGAGGACGATCGACCATATCAAGAGGGGGACCCTGAGGCTCGACTCGGTCCGCTTCGTGGTGATAGACGAAGCCGACGTAATGCTCGACATGGGTTTCATCGACGACGTAGACTTCATCCTGGCCAAGACGCCCGCAGGGCGACAGATGAGCCTGTTCTCCGCCACGATGCCCAGGTCGATTGTGCAGCTGTCCCAGAGGTACATGACCGACCCCGTGCGCGTCATGGTCGACGAGAACGAGCCTTCCGCCGAGACCCTCGAGCAATTTTACGCCAGGGTTGAGAGGGACCGAAAGCTGGAGCTCCTCCTAGACATCCTGGCGAAGGAGAACAGGAAGAGCGCCGTTGTCTTCTGCAGGACGCGCCACGGCACAATCAGGCTCGCGCGGGAGCTGGACAGGAGGTTCATTAGCGTTGTCTCCCTGCATGGGGACCTCAGCCAGAACCAGCGAGACCACTCGATGTCTCTGTTCAGGTCAGGAAAGGCCGACGTGCTGGTCGCGACCGACGTGGCCAGCAGAGGAATCGACGTAAGGCAGGTGGACTGCGTCATCAACTATGACGTCCCCGAGGACCCCACCGTCTACTTCCATAGGGTGGGAAGGACGGCCAGGGCAGGGGACGTGGGGCGGTCATACACGTTCGTCAGCAGTGACGAGGTTTCTGACTTCGCCAGGATCAAAGCCCTCGCGAAGGCGCCCATCAAGCCGCTGAGAGAAGAGGACGCGAAGTCTCCGATGAAGGCGACCCTTTCTTCGCGAGGGGCGAGGCCCTGGCGGCATGGCAGGAGAGAGAGGCGCAAAGGCAATCCGAGGCACTTCCGACGTTACGGCTAATCGTCTTCCTCACCTCGCCGAGCCCTTAATATCCCCGCGATTGAGGCGATTGATGAAATCGATTGGGAAAGCGAAAGGTCCTCAGCGAGGCTAACCTGAAAGAACTGGTGATGCCTCAGCAGGGGGAGATTCTCGGCAGGGCCATCAAGATGACGGGCGGGGACCAGGTAATAGTCAAATGCGCCGACGGGGTGACCCGGCAGTGCAGGATAAGAGGCAAGCTCAAGCGGAGGATGTGGATCCGCGAGGGAGACATCGTCCTCGTCGCTCCCTGGGACTTTGACAACAGCAAGGCGGACATCCTCTGGAGGTACATCAGGGCGCACATGGAGTGGCTCGACGCCAACGGATATCTGAAGGGAATCTAGTACAAGAGCGTAAAAACGCCCGCCGGTCTCGCCCCTGTCATGGGGGACAGTTCTGACTTCGACGTTGTGATCATAGGCGCCGGGGTGCTCGGCGTAACTACAGCCTACTGGCTTTCAATCCTGTACGATTGCAAGATCGCGATCGTCGACAGCGCCGCAGTGGCTGGGGCACATACGACGTCGAGGAACACGGGCGTGATCCACAGGCCGTTCTACCTGGACCCGCGCAAGAAGAGGGTGTTCGCCCGCACGTCTCTGCTTTCACACCCAATGTGGCGCGACCTGGCCATCCAGGGGGGCCTCCCTTGGAGGCCGGTGGGGACGTTCAACGTGGCCGTCGAAGAGCGGGAAATCACGACCCTGAAGCAGTACGAAGGATGGGGACTCGAAAACGGTATGAGGGAGGACGAGATGCAGCTCCTGGATGGTCGGGAGGTGAGGTCACGCGAGCCAGAAGTGAATTGTAGGGCAGCACTTATTTCCAAGACCGACGTCTCGGTCGACTTCGGTGCGTTCACGCGCCACCTTTGCAGCATGCTCGTCTCTCTCGGGGTGAGGTTCCTCGGGGGGCACAAAGTCACGTCGGTCGCAGAGCGCGGCGGGGTCCCGGAAATCAAGACCACGACTCATTCAGGGAACAAGACCCTGCGGGCGAAATTTCTCGTCAACGCGGCAGGCGGAGGTGCTCTGGATATCGCCCATTCGTGTGGCTTGGCGAGGGGATACGCAGCCCTGAACTTCAGGGGAGAATATTGGGTGGTGGACGAGCCTTTCGCTTCTAGGGTAACCTCGAACATCTACAGGCCCCCCCAGTTCCCGCAATACCCCTTCCTCGACCCTCACTTCGTGGTCCGCGCTGACGGGTCCAGGCAGATAGGCCCCAATGCGGTCATCGTCCCCGGCCCCTATGTCTACTCGGGCGTCGGGCTTTCGCGGCCGGGCGCGTACCTTTCCAGGCCCGTCGCGCCGAAAAGGAGGCTCCTGATGAACAGGGATTTCATTTCGCTCGTCGCAGGGGAGTGGAGAAGCTCCCTCTCCAAGAGGGCGATGTGCGGGAGGGTCAAGAGGTTCGTCCCGGGTCTAGACCCCAGAATGCTCAACTCGCGTGCCGTCTTCGGGGTCAGGAGCTCCGTAGTGGGCGAGTCTGGATTCGTCCCTGAAGCGCTCCTCATCCGAGGGGATGCTTCCGCGCACATCATCAACTTCAACTCCCCAGGAGCGACCGGGGCTCCTGCATACTCTGCCATGGTAGTCAATAGCCTCCGCTCTGGAGGTCATCTGGACAGCCTGAGACCAAGGGCGACAGGGACCGGTATTCAGGGCTGGGACTTCTCTGTCGCTGCCGGCAACTAGGCTTCCCACCGAGCAGACTCTACTCGAGGACGAATATGTTCCGCTTCGCGCACATGTCCTTCAGCACCTTCGGCCACACTGTGACGCTCACCTCGCCTAGGTGCGCTTTCTTGAGGAGGAGCATGATAGTCCTGGACTGGCCGATTCCACCCCCGATCGAGAGCGGTAGCTCCCCGCTGATTATCCCCTTGTGGTAGTCGTACTTCAGAGAGTCAAGCTGCTTGCTCAGCTCGAGCTGCTTCCTCAGCGTGGTCGCGTCGACCCTTATCCCCATGGAGCTGAGCTCGTGGCGTCGCTTTGTCACCGGGTTCCAGGCGAGTATGTCGCCGTTGAGGCCGTGCATTACCCTCCCATCCTTCGCCTTCGTCTCGGTGACCCAGTCGTCGTAGTCCGCCGCCCTCATCTCGTGCGGGTGGCCGTTCTTCAGCACCCAGCCTATCCCGACTATGAAGACCGCGGGGTGCTCCTGGAGCAGCGCAGTCTCCCTCTCTTTTCTGGGGAGGCTGGGGTACATGTCGAGTATGTCCTCGGCGTGGAAGAACTCGATCTTGTCGGCCATGTCAGGATACTTCCCCTTCAGCTTCGGATGCAGTTCCTGGACGTATGTCTCCGCCCCCTTCAGGACCTTCCAGATCTTCTTCACCGTCTGCTCCAGGTAAGGCAGGTTCCTCTGCTCTGCCGCGATGGCCCTCTCCCAGTCCCACTGGTCCACATAGGCGCTGTGGTCGTGGTCGAGGAAGTAGTCTTTCCTGACAGCTCTCATGTCGGTGCACAACCCCTCCCCCTCCTTCATGCCCAGTTCCTTGAGCGCGAAGCGCTTCCACTTCGTGGCGGCCTGCACGACCTGGGCGTCGATGGGGTGCTTGTTGTAATCGTTGGAGATGTGGAACTGCACAGGGGTCCTCGAACCGTCCCTGTCGAGCATGTCGTTGATCCCGCTCTCTGCATCCACAATCAGCGGCACGGTGACCATCATTAGATTGAGCTCCCTGCCGAGGTGCTTCTCGATGTACCCCTTTGCTTCAAAGATGGCCCTCTGGGTCTCCTTCCTGTCCAGGAGCGACTTGTAGCCTGCGGGGAGAATCCGTCCCACCTCTTCGTAGGTGCCTATTCCCGGGCCAGCGAGGTCGTCCTTGGCATGAAGCGATTGCATGGGGGCTGAGAGTCCCTTTCGGGATTTAAGCCCACTCCCGAATCTCTGACCGCGCCCGCTAGCGGTACTGCTTCCGGTACGCTCCGAAGATGGAGACGTCATAAGCCATCTTCGTGCCCCCTCCGGCGAACAGGAGCCCCGAGAGATATCCTGCTCCCAGGATACCCGCTGCAGGAGGGCCGCCAAGGAACGAACCTACGGTCCTCATCGTGTTCGTCATCGCATAGACCTGCACCCTTTCGGCGGGCTGAAACATCTCCGCCATGAGCGCCTGGCGCGTGGGGACGTCCATCTGAGACATGCTCTGCCTTAGAAAAAGAAGGGCCAGGGCGACCAGCAACGACCCCGCGAAGGGCAAGAGCACGAGGAACGTGCTCGACACGAGATGGGTGGACACCATCGTCCTCAGGTTGCCTACCCTCTCTGAAATGAGGGCGGCCCCATAGGTGGAGGCCGCCGTGATCACGCTGGCGACGAAGAACACCGGCCCCAGCGCGTCGAGCTGCAGCCCGTAGGTGGCGTGGAACCAAATGGACAGAAGATAGACCGAAACAAACGCCGCCCCGAAGGCGTCCACCGAAAATAGACCCGACAACCTCACCACATCCTTCCGCGCCCGAGGGCTGAGGTTCCCGACGCCCGGCTTCGTCGCGCGCCCCGCTTCGAGCCCCGGCAGCCTGGTGTAGACCGAGAAGAGGGCGACGCCGACGATCGCGAAAATCACGAATATCGCCTGGAACGCGAGCAGGCTGTAACCGAAGGCCGCGGGACCCGCGGAGGTAAGCTGTCCCACGGCTGCGGCTGAATATCCGACCATGTTGTATCGTCCAAAAGCCCTCACCGTCGAGCCCCCGGAAGCGTAGTTCGGGAGCACCCCGGCTTCGATGGACTGGAAGGGTCCGGCTTCGGTGCCCGTGCTGCTTATGTTCCCTATGAAACACGCAAAGATGATGGGCACGGCCGAAGTGCTGACCGCCAGCAGCGCCCCTGAAGCGACCATCAGGACGCTGAAAAGCTGGAGGAACCTCCTCCTTCCGACTGAAGCGTCGAAATAGGTGACCGCGATGTTGGAGACCGCGTTCCCCGCAAGGATGGCTACCAGGGCGGCCCCCTGGAAGGCATACCCGTACCCCAGCTTCCCCAGATAGAACGGGATGACGATGCTCATCAGCCCCGAAGCGTAGACGCGGATTCCTTTTGCGAGGTAGATGGGGGCTAGTCGGCCGCCCGGCGGAGCTGCCTCCGTCATCCTGGGGGTCTGGAGTGCTCCAGGCGCATCGTCCCGTCCAGGGCGCCCTTGCAGTATTCGTAGAGGGCATCGTATAGCGGGAACTGGAGCTTCATGTTCTCAAAGTCGTCCTTGGCCAATACCCTGTACCCGCCTGCCGCTGCTTCGAGCCCCACCGATTCGGGAGGCGCGTCTGGAATGCGGGCGTCCGCCCCCCTGACTATGTGTGCCAGCCTTAGGAGGGCAGGGTCTTTGAGGGCGTACTTCTTGATTACCGCGTCGAAGCTTACGAATTCCTTGTCTCCTTCCTTGTAGTGGGTTAGCTCCGTCCCCGGAGTGTCGAAAGGTACGGCGCCCTCTTGCTTGGCCACCTCCTTGACCTTCTCTGCGTGTACGAAGATGAATTCCGCGTCGCGGTCGACGAATCTCTTGATCAGCCAGGGGCAGGCAATCCTGTCCACCTTCGCCCTTTCGCGTGTCACCCATTTCATGGCCGATAGGAGTCGGGCCCACTATCTAAGCCCTCGCCCCCATCCTTCCGGAATAACAGAAGACGGCCCCTCCGGTCATGGGCCTTGATTCGACGGTATCGAACCCTCTTCTCTCCATGGCCCCGGCGATCTCCCTGTCCCAATCAGTCCTGTCAATTATCCCGGGGAGATTCTCGAAAGTGAAAGCCGCTCTCATTCGTCCCAGCTTCATCAGGTATCCCGTGGCCCGGAGCCCTCCCCTGATGTACAGTCCGATGAAGGGTGCAAGAGGCCCCCGTGGCCTTGCGAAGTCGTACATCACCACGGCAGCTCCCGGTTTGCTGACCCTGGCTAGTTCTTCCGCGAGCCTTTCTACATCAACATATTTCGGCACATAGCAGCTGACGACCGCGTCGAACGTCTGGTCGGGGAACGGCAGGTTCTCCGCGTCTCCGTTAAGGAGCCCCGAGACATTGGGAAGTCCTTTCGTTCTGCCGATCCTCACCATCTCATCTGTTAGATCCAGCCCGACGAACTTCCAGCCCAGACCTCCGTAGCGCCCCTCCAGCAGCAGGGTACCGCACCCCAGGTCAAGCACAAGCCCCCCTTCTTTGACACGTGCGCTTCTGATCACCCATTCCTTCCAACGCCTGTCCTGATAGAGGGTGGCGTAGTCTACGACCTTGTCGTATGAACCTGCAAGGCCCCGGAAGATATGCAGGGCAGTGCGATTCATGCTTCGGGGTACTTCCGCAGGCACGGCGTCGGAGCAGGTCCGAGCTCCTTATGGTTCTTCCCTCCTTCAAACACTTCAATAATGCAGGGGGTAGTGCAAGGCGCAGTTGGGTGGAGAAGAGGATACAAGATCGCGCGAATGGTTCGTCCCCAGGTGGGGCCCCCCCCGCTTTCGTCGGTTCGTGGGCATGACGTTTCTGCCGTACACTTTGATGAACGCGAGCTACGTCCTCATCGGCTCCCTCCTCGCCCCGACAGTCCACTACGACAGGATGGCGGGGATGGCGGTCGTCTACCTGCTCTCGGTCGGGGTCGCCGCCCATTCGCTTGACGCCATGGGTTCGAACAAGCCCTGGGGAAAGTTCCTCACGCGCAGCCAGCTGCTTGCCCTCGCCTTCGCCAGCCTCGTGCCCGGGCTCGCCTTCGGACTGTTCTACGCACTTACGGCGGCCACCGTCCTGCTTCCGCTGGGGGCGCTGGAGCTTTTCTTTCTCCTGTCTTACAACCTGGAATGGTTCGACGGTTCTTTTCACACGGACTTTTGGTTCTCTGCCTCGTGGGGATTCCTTCCCATATTGGTGGGATATGGGGTTCAGACAGGCACAGTGGACCTCGTCTCCTTGGCTGGTGGACTGTTCGGTTTCTTCACCGCCTACATCGAGATCAATGCTTCAAGGCCCTACAAGGCCCTTATGAGAGAAAACGATGTGGCTACCTCTCAATTAGCCGCCAGGTTCGAGGCGATCTTGAAGGGGGTGGTCGCCACCGTCCTGGCCACCGCCGCCTTGCTGCTCGCCTTCGTGGTGTTCAGGTGACCTGACCGAGTTTAAAGCGGGCGGGCGTAAAGCGTGGCCCACGAAGGACTACGACCTGATAGTAATCGGGACGGGATCGGCCATGAACTTGGTCGATCCGATGATAAGCGAGAACCCAGGAATGAAAATCGCCGTGATCGACAAGGACGAGCCGGGGGGCATCTGCCTGACGCGCGGGTGCATCCCGTCGAAAATCCTCCTCTATCCTGCCGAGCTCGTCAGGTTGACCGAGAAGGCGCGCGAGTTCGGCATCGCCACCGAGATAAGGTCGATCGACTTCGCGCAGGTGATGGGCAGGATGAGGGCGCTCATAGGAGCCGACATCGAATCCATCCGACGGGGGCTGTCGTCGTCTGAGAACATAGACTATTTTCACGAGACGGCTGAGTTCGTCGCCCCTTACACACTGAAGGTGGGCGCGGACACCATCAAGTCCAAGCTCATCTTCCTGTGCACAGGCTCCCAGACAATTGTTCCGCCCGTCAAAGGGCTTGCAGAAGTGGGGTATCTCGCCAGCGACGACGTGCTCAAGCTGGAGAAGCTCCCCGGGAGCGTCGTCGTGATAGGAGGGGGGTACATTGCCGCGGAGCTGGGGCATTTCCTGGCTGCCATGGGCTCGAAGGTAACCATAGTGGGGCGCAACCCCCAGTTCCTGCCGGAAGAGGAGCCAGAGGTGTCTGAGGTGCTCCTGAAGGACCTCGGCAAGCACATGACGATCATGACCAACATAGAGGTAAAGGAGGCAAGGAGGTCAGGGAGCAAGAGACTGATCCGCGCCGAGGACAGAAAGACGGGGAGCGCGAAGGAAATTGAGGCCGAACAGATACTCGTGGCTACTGGCCGGGGACCCACAAGCGGTATCCTGCACCCAGAGAAAGCTGGCATAAAGACCGACGGCCGCGGATGGATAATGGTCGACGAGTACCTAGAGACGTCCCAGCCAGGAGTGTGGGCGATGGGGGACGCCGACGGGAGGTTCCTGTTCAAGCACGTGGCGAACTACGAGTCGGAGATAGTCTACTACAACGCGGTCCTCAAGCGGAGGGTGAAGGTCGACTACCACGCGGTCCCCCACGCCGTATTCACGTACCCAGAAGCTGCAGGCGTCGGCATGAAGGAGGCGGAGGCCGTGGAGAAGTTCGGCAGAGAAGGGGTCATCATCGGTTTCTACAAGTATGAAAACACGGCCAAGGGGGAAGCCATGTCAGCCAAGGATTACTTTGTCAAGGTCATAATGGAGAGGGAGACAGAGAAGATCGTCGGCGCCCACATAGCAGGGCCATACGCGTCGGTGCTGATTCAGGAGCTCGTGAACGCAATGTACACCGGGGACCAGGGTCCCGGTGACATGAGGCGTTCGATGTACACCCATCCTGCCCTCAACGAGGTCGTACAGAGAGCTTTGACTAGCGTCTACAGCGTGGACGACTACCATCGCATGGCTACTCATGCCCACGAACACAACCAGTTACGTCACCGTGATGAAGATGTAGGCTGACTTCTGGACAAGCCCATCGGTCACCGTCACCATTGCAGTATATTCCCCTGGCCTCGCCGACGAACCCACCCCTATCCTCACGCCCAGGGTGTAGGGCCCGATACCTGCAGGGACGGATGGCACTGCTGGAGTGATCCTGATCAGGCCCGGAAAAGAGGTGTGGTTCTCAGAGTCAGAGACTCCGACCTCCATAGGGGAAGACCAAGCCCCCCCAACTTTCATCGTCAGCGACACATTCCCCCCTGGTGCAGCGCTTACTCTGTTTGTCCCGTTTATGGACACGCTGAAACCGGCGTCATAGCTCTTGCTTACGAAACCCACGTAGTTGCCCGATATGGACGTGAACCAGAGCCCCCCGCTCGAAAGAGCTATCGATTCATCATTCTGGATCATTGTATAATTGGACGCTGGCGGGCTCGATTCGCTGTACTCCGTAATTGTCTCAGAGCTTGGATTTAGGAGGGCAATCTTGTTCGCGTAGTGTTCGTTGAACCACACGTTACCGTCCGCAGATTCGATAACAAGGGGGAGGGTTACATCAAGCCAGGGCGTCGTCGAAGTGGGGTAGATTGTCCAAGTCTTCGTCACTAGGTTGTAGCTCTGTATGGACGAAGCGTCATGCTGCGCCACCCATATGGCGCCATTGGAGTAGGAGACGCTAGTAGGCTCGATCAGCCTGAACCTCCCTCCTACCAGTGTCGGAGAGATGGTCGAGCTGACGCCCGTCGGGTCGAAGGAGTAGATATGTCCGTCGCAGACGCAGGAATGAGTGGTGGAGTTTTCGGCGTAGTTGATGGTCGAGAGGTAGGCCAGAGATGAGTTGACGAATTCGAGTTGCAGGGGCTCATAAGTGCCCAATCCCGTAAGACTGATTGTCTGAACTGTAAGGTTAGGAGCTATCCGGCCCAGGACAGGCGGGAAGTTGTTCGAACTGTACCAGAGATATCCATCGGGGCTTACGGCGAGCCAAAATGGGTTTGTCCCCTTCCCTGTTACATTGAGCGACACGACGGACCCGTCGCTCGGTTTCAACCCCTGTATCATGTTCCCAAACTCGTCTGCAGCCCAGATTCGACCTTGCCAGATGGCGATGCCCCATGAGCTGGCCTGAGGGATGCAGTCAGGAGGAGTGGGGGTGGGGTAGTTCGGCCAGGCGTACTCCACCAACGTGCCATTGCTAGGGTAGAGGTGCCCCAGACCCGGGATCTCTTGCTCGGCGAACCACACCGATCCGTCGGAGGAGTTGGTTACCGCATTGGGCCAGCGGTCCGTTCCCGGGATCTTGTATTCGGTGACAGCCCCCAGGGTGACTTTTGTAGTCTGCGTCTTCACCGGGGCCCCGCTCTGAACGGTCTTGCAAGAAGCCAAGGCGACCGAGGGGTTCCCGCGGGGCTGGCTGTAGAGCTCGTAGGCTCCGAACGACGAGATGATGACCACTACTGCCACGAACAACGCAGCAACCGCCGTCTTCAAGATGTCCCACCTGCCACTCTGCTCAAGAATACGCCTCGAAGCCCTTGCCGAGGGAGCCGAGCGCGATCTTCTGCTCCAGTATCTCGTTCGCGCCTTCGTAGATCATCGTCACCCTGCTGTCCGCGAGGTGCCTCGCCGGCCTGTTTTCGAGAGAGTAGCCGTTGGCACCGAACACCTGGACGGCTCTGTTGGCCGCGTCGAATGACGCGTTGGCGGCGAAGTACTTCGCCTTTGTTATCGCCTGGTCAGTCGCGTCTCTCAGGTCTACGTTCTTCGGGTCCTCCTCGTACTTCTGCTTGATGAAGGCCGCCTTGAGGAGGAGGAGCTTGGCTGCGTCCAGGTTCAGAGAAATCAGCCCGATGTGCCTTTGGATGAGCTGGTGCTTCCCTATGAGCTTCCCGTGCTGGAACCTCACCCCGGCATATCTCACTGCCTCGTCAAGGCAGTCCTGGATAACACCCACGCACCCCGCGGCGACGCTCAGCCTGCCATTCATGAGCCCCGACAGGGCGACAGACATGCCTTTGCCCGGCGGGCCTAGCACATCCTCCTTCGAAACCTCGGCCTTGTCCAGATAGACAGTCGAGGTATCGGCGGTTGGAAGCCCCAACTTGTGGGGTATGACCTCTGCTTTGTACCCCGGAGTAGTGGTGTCCATTACGAACCCGCACATTCCCTCCCTCCTTCCCTTCGGGTATGCGAAGACGAGGATCTGATCCGCCGTCGATCCGAGGGAGATCCACATCTTCTGCCCTGTAAGATAGTACTTCCCCCCCTTCTCCTCGAAGTAGGTCGTCAAAGAGGCGGGGTCGCTGCCGGCGCTGGGCTCGGTGAGGCCGAAAGCCAGCACTTTGTCCCCTCTGGTGGCTGGAGGCAGGAGCCTTGCTTTTTGTTCCTCCGTCCCCCAGTGCTGGATTGTCATCTGCCCCAGGGCCATGTGCACGGAGAAGAAGGTCCTCAGGCCCGTCCCCTCTCTCCCAATCCTCTCCACGGCCATGGCGTATGTCATCATGTCTGCCCCCTGGCCGTCCCCGTACTTCCTGGAGGTCGGGATTCCCAGGAGGTGAGCTTTCGAAAAGAAAGGTCTAATCTGATCGTTTATTTTGTGCTCAAGATAGAATTTGTCCTCGATCGGCCTGAATTCCTTACAGGCCCTGTCGACCTGCTCCAGCACCAGCGCCTGCTCTTCTGATACGTCGAAGTTCATCTTCGACAGGTTCATGAACTCATCCTGCTCGAGCAATTCCCCTACTCCCTCCGCCTTTCTTTCCTGACCCTTCCTCTCACGTGTTCGACTATCTCCTCGAACGAGCTCCCGGGGCCGTAGAGCCCCGTAATCCCTAGCTTCAAGAGCTTCGGCTTGTCCTCTTCAGGGATTATCCCTCCTCCCACGACCACGATGTCCTTCCCCCCCATCTTGTCGAGCAGCTTCTTCACCTTCGGGAAGGCCGTCATGTGGGCCCCGTTGAGGAGCGAAAGGGCGACTACGTCCACGTCCTCATCGATGGCCATCTGGGCCACCTGCTCAGGGGAAGGCAGAAGCCCGCTATAGATCACTTCCATCCCTGCGTCCCTGAACGCCCTCGCCAGCACCAGCACACCTCTGTCGTGGCCGTCGAGCCCTGGCTTGGCCACCAGTATCCTGATCTTCTTCTGGATGGCGGCGGTCTTTTTCGCCATTTCCATCTCAGCGCGATGCGGGGCCTTCAAAACCTTTGCTGGCCGGCGTAGTTCTATTACAGCAGTATCGGCTCTTTGAACGCTCCTCCTGATTAAGCACTTTCAAGCAACTCTCCCTAAGTTACCGATCAATCCAGACATTGAGCATTAATTGTGCTGAACATGGCGCTAATGTAACCATCGAATTGAAATCACCCCAGAATGTAGGGCACAGAAGCCGCCCAAGACGAAGGAGGACCTTCTCGGACATTCAAGAGCGAAGAATCTTGGTGCTACATTCCCAAGGTATCTCTTATCCTCGCATTGCCTCCGAAGTCGGACTTCCCAGTACGACAATCGAGGGTCTCATTCAGAGAAAAGGGCTGACTAAGAAAGAGCGGCCACTTGCAATCGAACCTTTGAGGCGCCTGTATGTCGATCAAGGTCTAAGCATGGAGAAGACGGGGGAGTTGCTGGGGGTACCAAGAACGAACGTTGAGTACTGGCTGAAGAAACATTCTATCGAGCGCCACCCGTTGCGCAAGTATCGGAGACTTCCATTCAGCGGAGATTTGTTCGAGAAAGCGTACCTCTTGGGATTGAGATTCGGCGATTTGTGCGCGGTGCGGCGTGGCGAAGGCATCCTCGTGACGACTACCTCTACGCATCCTGCTATGCTGCTCTTGTTTCTCACGACATTTGAAAAGTACGGACATGTTTCATTCAGCCCATCATACAACCAGAAGTATGCCGAGTATCAATGGGTTGCGAGAGTGACACTGGACCTAACGTTCTCATTCCTGTTAGCAAAGGGCGGAAAAGTACCTCACTGGATAGCCTCAGACAAGGCCGCCATTATCTGGTTTCTTGCTGGTTTCATAGATGCCGAAGGGACTGTTGGGATTGTGTTCTACTTGGCTCTCGGGCGCTACCGAATCGCGAGGCCTTATCTCCTAGTTTCAAATACAGACTTGCCCCTTTTGCAAAACATCGCAATGTTAACCAAAGAATATTCTTCGCGGCTCTCTCTTGGCCGAAAAGGGGGTACGCCGACTTCAAGGAACGGTTCGATTAGGAAACATGATCAGTGGCAACTATGGATTTCAAGACGTGAGGTTCTCAAGGACCTGCTGATAATCCTGCCATTGCGCCACATTGAGAAGATAGCGAAGTCGGCACTTGCACTGAAGGCAATTTCAGGTTGCAAATGGGAACAACTGAAGACCGAATATGAGAATCTAAGGGCAGAGACCAAGAAAGGCGTTGCTGAACTTGCCAGCCTAGCTACTGCAATCCTGCGCCGGTAGTTCCATTGGGGCTACCTACAGAATCTGTGGCTCTTCAAAACGGCCCCACACACGTCTCCCTTCGTCGACTATCTCTCCCAGGGTGGCGTATTGTGTCACAGCCTCCAGCATTGGATAGATTGAGTTTGCATCCTCGTTTTCAAAGGCCTTCCCCATTTTCGAAAGCGCCGCCTTCACCTTTGCCTGGTTCCTCTCGAGTTTGACCGCGGCCAGCCTCCTTATCTGGCTCCTCTGCGCCTTGAAGTTGATCTTCAGCGTCTCTATTGGTTTCTTTTCGGACTTCGCGTACTTGTTCACTCCGACAACGGAGTCCTTCCCCTCTTCGATACGCTTCGACAGTCTGTAGGAGTTCTCGGCTATCTCTCGCTGGAGGTATCCCGTCTTGATCGCCCTGAGGAGACCGCCCGCGGAATCGATCCTGTCGAAGTACTTGTACGCCTCTTCTTCGATCTGCTCCGTGAGCCACTCCACATAGTACGAGCCTCCGAGCGGGTCGATGACGTTCGGCACCCCGGTCTCCTCTGCGATTATCTGCTGTGTCCGGAGGGCCACCTCGACCGCCTGCTCTGTCGGCAAAGCCCACGCCTCGTCGTAGGAGTTGGTGTGCAGTGACTGGGTCCCGCCCAGAACGGCTGCGAGCGCCTCGATGGCCGTCCGCACGGCGTTGTTCAGTGGCTGCTGCCAGGTGAGGGACGCCCCTGACGTCTGGGTGTGGAACCTCATCAGGAGGCTCCGCTTGTCCTTCACCCCGTACTTCTCGCTGAGCACCCTCGCCCAGATCCTCCTCGCCGCCCTGAATTTCGCTATCTCTTCGAAGAAATCCATGGTCGAATTGAAGAAGAAACTCAGCCGGGGCGCGAACTGCTCCACCTTCAGCCCTGCCTCCAGGCCCAGTTCGACGTACCCGAAGCCGTCGGCCAGAGTGAACGCCAGCTCCTGGGCGGCGCTCGAACCCGCCTCCCTGATGTGGTAGCCGCTTATGCTGATGTAGTTCCAGAGGGGCATCTCCTTCGTCGCGAAGACCATCAGGTCCCTGACTAGCCTGAGGTGCGCCTCCGGCGGGTAAACCCACTCCTTCTGTGCTATGTACTCCTTGAGCATGTCCGCCTGGGCCGTCCCTCTTAGCCTCGCGATGGGGACCCCCTGCTTCTTCGCAACCCCCGCGTACATGCACGTCAGGACGGTCGCAGGGGCGTTGATCGTCATCGACGTGCTCACCCTGTCGAGCGGTATGCCGTCGAAGATCACCTCCATGTCCTTCATTGAGGAGACGTTGACCCCGCACCTCCCCACCTCTCCGTGAGCCCGCTGGTGGTCGCAATCGTATCCATAGAGGGTCGGCATGTCGAAGGCGACGCTCAGACCGGTCTCGCCGTGCTCGAGGAGCAGCTTCAGCCGCTTGTTCGTATCCTCCGGGGTCCCGAACCCCGAGAACATCCTCATGGTCCACGGCCTCCCCCTGTACATTGTGGGGTGGACCCCTCTCAGGAAAGGATAGACCCCTGGGAACCCCTGGTCGGGATACTCGGCGTTGGAAACGTCAATCGGGGTGTACAGAGGCTTCAGGGGGATGCCCGATGCGGTCTGAAAACCTCGTTTTTCATCAGCAGGCGCTGCACCACGTGTGCCATAGAACGCATCTTCCCACTGCTTCAGCCCCTTCCGGACGTTTTCAATCGCCTTGCCGTCATAGAGCGTGCCTTCACGCGCCCTCTTCTCGACGATCTCCTTCGCCTTCCTCCTCCAGTAGGCGTCCTTCCCGCCTCTCAGCAAACCATGGCTCCGGCCCCCCTGCCTAGAGATAAACAGTGCTCAAATTGGTGAACTACCCACGACTGAAGCCGTAGGCTTCTTGCTTCGCAGGAACAAACTTGCTTATCCGCCTTCGTTGGACAAGTAGAGGCTGTCCCTCAGCACGGGCCCGTTCCAGACCCGCAGCCAGAATGTTACGTGCCGCATTCACGTCCCTGTCAAGGACGAGACTGCAGTTCGGGCACGAATGCGTCCTTTCGCCCAGTCCTTTCGGAACCGTCTCTCCGCATCCAGAGCATTTCTGCGATGTCCCCCTCGGGTCGGCGAGTATCGCTCGCCCGCCGTTCCTCTCTGCCTTGTAGGCAGTCAAGGTTCGGATTTGGCCCCAGGCAGCATCCATTATTGCCGATGCCAGGTTGTGGTTCCTGACCATGTTCGGGATCTTCAGGTCTTCGAAGACGATCGTCGAGTATTCAGATGCCAGAATGGTGGAGACTTTGTGCGCGACATCGAGTCGCTGATTCCGGACCTTCCTCCACGCCTTGGCGAGCAAGACCCTGGTCTTCCTTCTGTTGGCGGACCCTTTCTTCTTCATTGACAGACTCTTCTGAAGTGATGTGATTCTGGCGACAGAATTGTCGAGGCATCTTGGATTCTCGAAGATTCTGCCGTTGCTCAAAGTCGCAAGATTCAACACGCCGAGGTCGACCCCCACTGGTTGACCGCTTCGTAGCTCTGACGGTCTTGGTTCTGTCTTTGCGGAGAAGCATGCATACCACTGGTCGATGTCCCTGACTATGGTGCAGGTCTTCGGTGTGCCTTCGATCGGTCTGTGAATCTTCGCCTTGACCAGACCTATCTTCGAGAGACGGAGTCTTTTGCCGACGAGTTTGAACCCGCCAATCTGAGGATACTTGAACGAGTTGTATCTGTCCTTCCGTTTGAACTTCGGGTATCTCGAAAGGCCAGCGTAGAATGCCCCATACGCCTTGTCCAGTCTGAAGACTAGGTCCTGCAAGACCTGCGAGTGGACCGCCATCAGGAACTTGTTGCCATGGCGGAAGGCAGCGAGAGCCCTCTTCTGTTCGAACGCTTTGGCGTTGGTTCGAATCCTGTCATCGAGCAGGTCATTGTAAAGCAACCTGCAGGTCTCAAGAGTCTCCGTCATCAGAGATTCTTGGGTTCTGGTCGGGTAGAGCCTGAATTTGTAGGTGACGAGCATCTTCAAAGAATGAATGCCTTATTGGTATTTAATGACCAAGCTCGCTTTCATCCCACCCCTGAAGGGTGTGGGGTTTCCCGCTCCCAAGTGCTAAAAATGCCCGGTCGGCGGCATGGAGCCGGCGTTGCAGCTCAGAGAACTGGCGTCGTCCATCAGGAGGGGGGACAGGGTCGCCCTCGCGAAAGGGATTACCCTGGTCGAGAACGACTCCGCCTCGGCTCCCAAGCTGCTTGAGCAGATGGGCACCCCGGGCCGCGCCTTCGTTGTCGGGATCACGGGCCCGCCCGGGACCGGCAAGAGCAGCCTAGTGGACAGGCTGATCGAAGCCTACAGGAAGAAGGGGCTCAGGGTGGGCGTCATAGCGGTCGACCCCAGCAGCCCGCTCACCGGCGGAGCGCTCTTGGGGGACAGGATACGGATGGCCGGGCACGCAGGGGACAAGGGCGTCTTCATACGCAGCATGGCCTCCAGGGGTTGGTCTGGGGGGCTTTCGAGGGCGACGTCGCAGGCGATCCGCCTGATGGACGCAGCCGGGTTCGACCTGATACTCTTGGAGACGGTCGGGATCGGGCAGTCGGACATCGAGGTGGTCGGCGTCTCCCATGCGGTGCTCGTCGTGCTCATGCCCGGCCTCGGCGACGACATCCAGGTCTCGAAGGCAGGCCTCATGGAGGTCGGGGACGTCTACGTGGTGAACAAGGCAGACATCGAGGGCGCGGACTTGATGGTTGTGAACCTCCTGTCTCTGTTCCGTGGCACACCGCGATCGCCGCCGGTGCTGAAGGCGTCTGCCCTCTCAGGTGAAGGGATCGACAAGCTGCAGGATGCGGTCGAGCGAATACGATCCCCGTTCTTGGCAGGAAGCCCCGAGCTGAGACTGAAGAGCATCAGGGGCATGATCATCGAGACTGCCAGAGGCGCTGCGATGAAGAAGCTGGCCGTCGTCTCAGAATCGCGGGCAGAAAAGCTCGCGAACCAGGTGATGGGGGGGAAGACGACGATTGAACGCGCTGCGGCCAGGCTGAAAGTCTAGCCCGTCCTCTTGTCAATGGGAACGTACTTCAGCCCCGATGGGCCGACATAGGTCGAGTCTGGTCGGATCAGTTTGTTCTCTTCGACCTGCTCGTTGTAGTGCGCCATCCACCCGAAGATCCTGCTGGCGGCGAATATGGGCGTGTAGAGCGGGACCTCTATCCCCAGGCTGTAGAATATCGGAGCCGCATAGAAGTCCAGGTTGGGGGGTATCCGCTTCTTCTCCCACATCTCTTTCTCGATGGCATCGCTGAGCCTGAAGAGGGCGTCGTCCCCCCGTTTCTTCAGGATCTCATGCAGGTACTCCTTGCAGAGCCTCGCCCTCGGGTCGAACTCCTTGTAGACCCTGTGTCCGAACCCCATGATCTTCTTCCCTTCTTTGAAGGACTTCGCCAGGAACTCCGGCGCCTTGGCCGGGTCTTTGACTTTCAGCAGCATCTCCATCGCCGCTTCGTTGGCGCCTCCGTGAAGCGGGCCTTTCAGCGAGGCCAGCCCTGCAGACGCTGCGGCGTAGGGATCCGCCAGGGTCGAGGCCACCACCATCACCGTGAATGACGACGCGTTCATGTCGTGCTCCATGTAGAAGATCAGCACGCGCTCGAAGACCCAGCGCTCGTAGTCCGTCGCCTCCTTCGGTGTGAGCATCTGCAGCAGGTTGTCTGAAAACCGGAGGCCCGCCTTTGGCGTCCTCGGAGCCTCTCCCCGCGGGACCCTATGGCAGTTCGCCGCCAGGACCGACATCTTCGACTCCAGTGACAGTTCTTTCCGGTCGAGGTCTGGTTCTCTGTCTATGCTCCCAAGCGCTGACGTGGATGTCCGGATGACGTCGATGGGATGCGCTCCGCCTCCGAGCTCGCGCATTATCCCGAACACCTTCTCCCCCACGTTTTGCCTTTCGCGCAACCCCTGGATGAATGAGCCGAGCTCGGTCCTCGTGGGGAGTCTCCCTTTGAGTATCAGGAACGCCGTCTCCTCGAACCCTGCGTTCGACGCGACCTCCGAGATGGGATATCCGCGGTAGATCAGGGACCCGTCGGCTTCGCTCTTCGATATCTTCGTGTCAGTGATTGAGACCCCCGCTAGCCCCTTCGGCACCTTCATCCCCTCTTCCACTTTTGTCATTTCCTCGCCCTCCTCAGCCGCCGGGCCGCCCGCAGCGCATTCTTATCCGCATCCTCATATCTGTAGTAATCGATCAGGTCGTAGAACTCTTTCCGCGTCATGAGCGAGTCCAGCATCCTCTTCTGCGTCCCTTCTTTCTTCAGGCGATCGAAGGCGCCCTCAACGGCCTTCATCGCTGCCCTGAAGGCGGTCACGGGGAATATGACCAGGTCGTATCCCATCTCGTCGAACTGTTTGACAGTCAAGTAGGGGGTCTTGCCGAACTCCGTCATGTTGGCCATCAAAGGCAGGGACACCTTCCTCCGGAATTCCTTGAACTCGCCGCTGCTTTCGAGCGCCTCTGGGAATACGATGTCCGCGCCAGCCCTTGAATAGAGAGATGCTCTTTCCAGGGCGCCGTCGAGTCCTTCCACAGTCCTGGCGTCAGTCCTGGCAATGATCAGCAGGTTCTTTCCGGCTGCTTCCTTCGCCGAAATCAGCTTCTTCACCATCTCGTCCGTGTCCACCAGTTCCTTGCCTTCGAGCTGGCCGCAGCGCTTGGGGAGTACCTGGTCCTCGATGTGAATGGCAGCTGCGCCGCTGGCCACCATTTCCTTGACCGTTCTCGCCACGTTCAGAGCTTCTCCGAAGCCAGTGTCTGCGTCGACGATCAGGGGAGCCTTCACTTGCGACGCGATCTGCCACGCGGCACGACTGACCTCAGTCAGGGTCGTTATCCCGAGGTCCGGGAGAGCGAGCAGGTTCGAGAAACCTGCGCCCGAGAAATACAGCGCTTCGAACCCCGCCTTCTCTGCGAGTTTGGCTACCGAGGGACTGAAGACGCCTGGCGCTACGACGATCTTCTTTCTGCTGAGGAGCTTCCTGAGGCCCTCTGCTTGGCTTTCCAAGTCAGTCACCGTGGCCCGGGCTCGTGTTTTATCCTTGTCTCCGAATCCAGACCCATCAGCGTTAAATCGAGCGCTGGGGGGTCCCGTCTAGTTGCTCGGCTTCATCGCCCACGGGTCCCCCCATGACCTCGTGTTTGTGCACGGCGCGGGAGGGAACAGCCTCCTCTGGCGCAGGACGCTCCAGGGTCTTATTGGAGAAGCGAAGGCGATGGCAGTCGACCTCCCCGGCCATCCGAGCGGCGAGATAACATGCAAGACAGTGGAAGACTACTCGGAGGCGCTTCACCGTTTCATCGGAGAGAGCGGTCTCGAAAGGCCCGCGGTCTGCGGCCATTCGATGGGAGGGGCGACGGTGCTGACATTTGCCCTCACCCACCCTAACGAGGTCGGGGGCCTCATACTCGTGAGCACGGGCGCGAAGTTGGGGGTATCTCCCCAATTGCTCGACGGCCTGCGAGACCAGCCTCTGCGCGCCATCGAGAACATGATCACCCCGTGGAGTTTCAATTCCATCGACCTGGGCCTGGCGAGGGAATCGAGAGCAACCCTCTCCGTCTCGAACCTGCCTGTCTTCCTGAACGACTATCTTGCCTGCCAAGGATTCGACGTTCGGGCAGACCTCCAGAGGATAACCGCCCGGACCTTGATTGTATGCGGGGACAAGGACAGGATGACCCCGCCCAAGTGGTCGCATTATCTGAAAGCTAACATCTCGGACTCCGAACTTCTATTCGTGAAGGACTCCGGCCACATGCTGCCGCTTGAGAAGCCCGACGCGCTGGCCCACGCGATCCAATCCTTCCTCAAGAGCCTCGCCTGATCTCCGGCAGTGCTCACTTTATTCCGTGAACTCTTCGCCGCCTCTGGCTATCCTCGACATCTCCCCGACGAGGGCAATCAGCCCCTCCTGGGTGATCGACGACACCGGGTAGAGGTCGGCACCGGAGGACAGCCTCCTGATGCTCCTGAACAGCTCAGAATAGAGCGTGTATTGCTCGCCGTCTTTCATCCCTGCAAGGGCGTCCTCGAACACCTTGGTGTCCCTGCTCCATTCGCTTATCCTCTTGACCCCATCTCTGGCTATGTCCCTCTTGGTCAGCACCGTGATCTTCGGGATGTTGAGCCTGAGTCCGACCGAAGCGGAGAGCAGAGCCAATGAAAGGAAGTTGGACGGGGAGCTGGCAAGGAGGGGGTCCACGAGGAACAAGAGTAGCTTCGAGTCCGCCCTCAGCTCATTTACTATGAACTCCCCGCTCTCCCTGAAGGCAAAGAGCTCTGTCTGCCCGGGGGTGTCGATTATCACGTTCTCCGCCCTGTGGGAGTCTATCTCATCCTGGATCTCCCCGAGCTTCGTGGCGACCAGGTCTGCGGCGAGGATGAGGGCCCCGTTGGGGCCCAGCCCGTAGTCCTGCATCACCTCCTGCAGCTGTATCCTGTCCCTGATGTCGACGTCCGGCTCGTAGGGGAGGTCGACAACCCCGGGGTCCAGGTTCACGGCTATGGCGTCTTCTCCCCTGTTCACGTACCAGTTCTTCAGGGCGCTGGTCAGAAGGGACTTGCCTGACCCCGCCGTGCCGGCGATGAAGGACACGTCCAACCCGCTACCCCCTGATGCCTCCAGCCGACTTCGCCGTCCCCCCTGCCGCTCGGACCGCCGTCGTCATCTCTCTTGCTATGTCCTCCCCTTCTTCGTCGGCCCGCATTGCATCCTCTCCTACGACCGCTATGTCCAACTCGATCCGGGAGACGCCCTCCCTGACCCCCCTGGGATGCGACTTGATGTAGGCGCCTGGATGTTTCCTCATCTCCGCCGATATGACGGGCGCCAGAGCCGACTCCAGGATCCCTTCCAACTTCAGCGTGATGTACTTCCTGTGCATCTTCCCCAGCACCCCTCTGATCTCAGGCTCGACCGACCTTCGGAAGATGCTTCGCATTTCCAGGGGAACCCCAGGAAGGCAGTAGACTGTGGTCTTGCCGGTCGCCATTTTCACACCGGGAGCTGTTCCCTGCGGGTTGACAACAGGCTCCGCCCCAACCGGAAGCCGGGCCATCTTGATTCTGGCTGGTGTGAGTTCGACGGTCTGCATTCCTCGCTTCGCGTAATGCTCTCTGATGAGCCTTAGCGCCTTGGCGTCCTTGCGGACGGGCACCCCCAGCCCCCGGGCCACCCCCTTCAGCGTCATGTCGTCAGGGGTGGGGCCAAGTCCGCCAACCACGACGAGGAAATCCGGGGACCTCGCAATCGCGGCCCTGAACGCCGAGGCTATCTCATCGAGGTCGTCGTCAACCGTGGTCACTTCCTTTAGCATCGAACCCATCCTGGCCAGCCTCTTCCCCATCCAGTGAGCGTTTGTGTTCGGAGTCCTGCCAATCAGCAACTCTCTGCCCACCGCCAGCATCTCGACCCTGACCACGGCGTGCCGCCGGACGCTTCAGGCTTAAAACGAATGGTTGGAACGGCGGAGCGAATGGATTCTCCCAGGAGGTACCCCACGAGGCCCCTTGTCGGAGCAGGCGCTGTGGTGCACCGGAGGGGGCGGGTCCTTCTTGTCAGGAGGAACAATCCCCCGAATCAGGGGAGGTGGGCTCTGCCAGGCGGGTTGGTCGAGCTCGGGGAAACCGTCCAGGGCGCGGCTGCGAGGGAGATACTCGAGGAGACAGGACTTGAGGTGAAGATCGAAGCGCTTCTCGACGTCCAGACGGACATCCACAAAGACTTGGGTTCAAAGCTCGAGTATCATTACATACTCGTAGACTATCTCGCGAGGCCGGTGGGAGGTAGGCTCAGGCTCAACTCGGAGTCGTCCGACTCGGGGTGGTTCACCTCTGCGCAGACGAAGCGTCTGCCCATGAGCGAAGGCACGAGGGAGGTCCTTGGAATCTACTTCAGGCAGCGGTCACCCTAGGCGCCCATCGGGGGGTGCGCGCCGCCGTCAGTCAGCTTTGTTATTTCTCTTTGTTCCCGCTGAGCCACCATTCTAGGTAGTCCGCCTGTTGCCTTGAGCGCTTGCGCTTCTCGTCCTCTTCAGGCGTCCTTGCCTTGAACCTGGCGTCTGATAGCTGGTCTCTCGTGAGGAATGCACCGCATTTCTTGCACCCGTATCTCTTCGTCGGGGCGTCGTAGAGCATTATCCCGACATGACACTCGGGACAGATCTGGTCCAAAAGGTTCAGTAACCGGTCCCCGCTCCGTGTCCTTAACGCTTTCTCTGGAGCTTTCCCGGGCATCGATTCGACGACAATCCGTTAAATAGCATCCAGGGGCGAGCCGAATCGAGCGACAGGTGGCCGAAAAGCTTGTCTTGGCTGGCCCCGCCTCTGAAGAACTGGGGCGGACTGTGGCTGAAAAGCTCGGTTTGCCTCTCCTTGCGGCAGAGTTCAAGGTCTTCGGCGACGGCGAATCGAAGTTCACACTTAACGAGAAGGTGGAGGGGAAGAGCATCTTCGTCGTCCAGTCTACGTATCCCCCCGTGGACCAGCACATGTTCCAGCTCTTCTTGGCTTCGCACCAGTTGAGCGAGGCGGGAGCAAAGGTCACCGCAGTCGTGCCTTACCTCGCCTACGCCCGGCAGGACAAGGAGTTCCTTCCAGGAGAAGGGGTCACGCTAGGCGTGGTAGCCCACCAGATGCGCTCCGTGGGGGTCCGAAGGCTGGTCACTGTGGACATCCATTCGGCTGAAGGTCTCGCGCTTTTCTCCTTCCCGACGTACAGCGTGTCTGCAATCCCGAGCCTCGTCGAGTACGCAAAGGCGAAGCTCGACCTCAAGGATCCGGTCGTCATATCTCCAGACTTCGGGGGTTCGAAGAGGACAGAGGCGTTCGCCCGCCTGTACGGGGCGAAGTTCCTTCAGCTCAGCAAGACCAGGGACAGGACGACAGGGGGGGTGAGCGTCAAGGACTCCAAGCTCGAGGTGACAGGCAAGGAGGTCGTCATAGTGGACGACATAATCAGCGCCGGGGACACGGTGAAAGCCGCCGCCGAGGCGGTCATCAGGCAGGGAGCCAAGAAGGCGCTGGCGTTCTGCGTCCACGGCCTCTTCGTGGGGGACGCCTTTCAGAAGCTGGAGAAGACGTCGGTTGGGCCGATCGTCTGCAGCAACACCGTCCCCGGGAAGTTCAGCAAGGTCGATGTCTCAGACGCGCTGGCATCCCACCTGGGGACACTTGAAGAATAGATCACTCGTGCTCCTTTCGGGGGAGGGGACCACGATCCCCGCCGCAGAAGCGAAGGCCATCTTTCTCGCCTACGACCCCGACTCGAGATTCGAGTCCCCCGAGCCCAGGCTGCTGTTGGCGGACTCCACCGCTAACCCTTGGGTGATAGGGGCCAGGATCGCCTTCGCCCGTCGGGTCGGGGTCCTGGCCGAGAGTAAAGATGATGTCGAAAGGATGCTCAGAGGCCGAAGGGTGAGGTTCAGGTCATTCGACCTCGCGCCCAAAGGCGACCACCCAGACCCCGGGAGGTACCTCGGCGGCATCGACGCCAGCGTCAACCTTGTCGACCCGGACTACGAATTGACGATGGTCAGGGGCGAGAGGGATTACCTCGCAGTAACCGCTCCCGGAGGTATGCGGCAGGCCTGGTCTTTGCGCCGCCCCCGAAGACGCCCTTTCTTCCATCCCTCAGCCATCTTTCCCAAGCTTTCCCGGGCGCTCTTCAACCTGAGCCGTTGCAGGGAGGGCGAGGTGTTCTTCGAGCCGTTCGCCGGGACTGGCAGCATCGCCATCGAGGCTTCGGTCGTTGGCGCGAAGGTAGTCGCCGTCGACATTTCCAGCCTCACAGCCCGGGGTGCCATCTCGAACATGAAACATTACTCACAGGAGTGGCTAGGGGTCGTCCGGGCAGACTCGGCCCTGATGCCTTTGATCACCGCCGACGCCGTGGCGACCGACATCCCCTACGGGAGAGCTTCGAGCACGCGCGGCCGTTCTCCTCGGGAGCTGCTGGAAAACGTCCTCCCTGCCCTAACCGAAATAATGAAATCCGGCTCGCGCGTGGTTTTGATGCACCCGGAGGAAGTTCCCGTTGAGGGGTCAAGAGAATTGGCTTCCGAAGAGCAGCACTACCTCCACGTTCATAAGCTCCTAACAAGGGCAATCACCGTTCTGAAGAGGAAATAGCAGTGGTAAAGCTCACCGTCACTTTTCTTGGGACGAGCGCCGCCGTGCCGACCCCCGGCAGGGGCCTCCCCTCAGTCGCTCTGAAGAGGGAGGGGGAGGTCGTAATCATGGACTGCGGAGAAGGGGTGCAGCGCCGCTTCCTCGCGGAATCCCTCGGGCTTGGAAGCGACATGACAATCCTGATCACCCACCTCCACGGGGACCATGTCACCGGCCTCCTGGGGCTCCTCCAGACAATGAGCCTGGCGCAGAGGCGGAAGCCACTGAACATCGTCGGGCCAAGCATGCTCCTCAAGTGGCTCGAGGTCACGTCAGACTTGCTCCACATCGGCTTGACTTTTCCAATCAGGTTCTCGACAGCGAAACCCGGCTTGGTCCTGCGCACCAGCGGTTTCAGGATAAGGGCAGCCAAGGCTCTTCACTCTGTCGAGGCATTCGCCTACACAGTGGAGGAACTCGGCAGACCCGGGCTCTTCTACCCGGAGAAGGCGAAAGCTCTCAAAGTACCGGAAGGGAAACTCTGGTCGAGGCTCCAGAAGGGACGGACGGTGGAGGTAGGAGGGAGGAGAATTCTGTCTTCACAGGTCACGGGACCACCCAGACCGGGGAGGAAAATAGGGTACTCCGGAGACACCCGTCCGTCAAAGGCGTTGGCTCGTTTCTTCTCCGGATGCGACCTGTTGATTTTCGATTCGACCTTCAGCGGCAAAGACGCTGAAAAGGCAGTTGAAAGAAAGCACAGCACATCGGTCGAAGCAGCCGAGCTCGCCCGGGACGCCAAGGCCAGGAAGCTCGTCCTGACCCACTTCAGCGCCAGGTATACCAGCGTCGCGAGCCTGGTGAAAGAAGCCCGGAGGGTGTTCCCCAACGCCCAAGCCGCCTCAGACGGGCTCGCCATCGACGTCGACTACCCGGCGTAGGCAGTGAGCCAGTCGATTACCTTGTCCAGCGTCCCAGATTCTATCTCCAAATAAATCGGGCCCAGGGGAGATTCCTGCTCGCTCCCGCAGAGAGCCACCACGCCCGCAGCCGCAGCCTGCCTGTTGAACATAAGCGACGTCGAGCGCCCTGATGTGTTCAGTAGCATCTGCCTCCTCGCCGCAGACCTGACGTGCCTGTCCCTCAGCTGGTCCCTGATCCTCGTTAGGGCCCTGAGGTCCTCGCTGGCCAAACGAACTTTGGAACGGCTCATCTCACTGGTGAAATTCGAACCCACCAGGTTGGTCAGCGCCTGTTCCACCTTTGCGGGGTCTTCAGAGGGGGAGATGGTGGCCTTCAGGACGAGCCTCGCCCTGAAATCAGGCTCCTGCATCCCTCTCCCAGCGCTCCACGACCATCTTCAATTCTGAAGCCAGTCCGTCTGGCGTCGCATGCTGGTTGGACACGGTCTCGTCCGCCAGGGCGATGGCCTTGCCTATTCCGACCCCCAACTCCCTCTTGTCCCTTTCAGCGAACATCTCGTAGATGAGTGGATCGTCCTTCCTCCCCCTTTCCTTCAGCAGCTCAAACCGCCTCTCAGGAGACGCATCCACCGCTACGAGGAGCACCGAAGCCTTCTTCCTGAAGGCCTCCACCTCGGCCATCGACCTGATGCCGTCGACCACCACCCTCTCAGCCCCAGCTTTCGAGATTGTTTCAAGGCAGAGGTCTGCGACAGCGGAGTCCCCCCTCTCCTTTCTAAGCGCCTTCATCACCTCCCCAGTGTTCCTTGCATCAGGCTCGAGGCCGCGGCGCTTCGTCTCGGCTCTGATGACGTCCCCCATCACGACCCGGGTCCAGCCAAGCTTTACCAGCGCCTGGGCCGCGGTCGACTTGCCCGCGCCGGGCATTCCAGTAATCGCGACGATCTTCATCAGATTGTTCGCCCTCGGCCGAGTGATAGCGGATTTAAAGGAACCAGGCGCTGGCGGAACGACGTTGCGCGCCTTCGTAGCCATCGAGGTCTCGGAAAAAATCGCCGATTCTTTGGCGAAATTCGAGGGGGAGATATCGGCAACAGGCGCAGATGTCAAGCTCGTCGAACGAGAGAACCTGCACCTTAACCTGAAGTTCCTGGGAGAGATAAGCGAGTTCCAGGCGACTGAGGTCCAAACCCGGCTGGGGAAGCTTTCAATGAAGGGAGGGGACTTGACTGTCAAAGGTGTCGGCGCTTTCCCGAGCGCTGGCAGGCCCAGGGTCGTCTGGGCTGGGGTAACGAAGGAGGACGAAGCACTCCTGATGCCCGTCGCAAAGGAGGTAATTGCCTCCCTCGAAGGGGTCGGAGAGAGGGACGATAGGCCATTCAGGGCTCACATCACCCTCGGTCGAGTTAGGTCGGGCCGCAACCTGGGTGCCTTGGAGGAATTGTTGCGAAGCAACTCCGGGAGGGAGTTTGGGACCTTAACGATGTCTGAAATCAAGCTGAAATCGAGCGTCCTCGCGCCGGGCGGACCTGTGTACCAGGACAGGGGAGTGTTTCGACTGGGTTGAGCACTAGCGCAACGGTAGTCAAGAAGGCGAAGGAGCGGGTCGTCCCCTCTGCCGCCGAAGCAGCCAGGATCGGCTCAATCGCGCGGGCTTTGCTCGCCAGGACCAGGCAGGCGGCTGACAGGTTCCCCGAGACGAGGGGGGTAATCATAGGCGGCTCCTTCGCCAAGGGCACCTGGCTACCGGGGCACGTCGACCTGGACATCTTCGTCAAGATCGACCCTTCGGTGGCCGACAACAGGTTCGAAAAGATCGGACTCGAGATCGGGGCCGCAGCGACGAGGGGGTATCCCACGGGCAAGAAGTTCGCGCAGCACCCGTACACCGAAGCGACAGTCGAAGGGGTGCGGGTCAACGTAGTTCCCTGCTTCGCAGTCGAGGCGGGGGATTGGAAGAGCGCCGCTGACAGGTCCCCGTTCCACGTCAAGCTGGTCGAGAAGCTCCCAGTGGAGAAGAAGAACGAGGTGAGGCTGCTGAAGCTGTTCATGAACGGTGTCGGCGTATACGGCGCTGAGATCGAACGGCAGGGGTTCAGCGGATACGTCGCCGAGGTGCTGGTAATGAAACACGAGAGCCTTGTGTCCGTCCTCAGGTGGTTCGCTAGGTACGCCCCGCCAGCAAACGGCAGGATCTTCAGCCTCCCCGACCCCGTCGACGAAGGCAGAGACCTAGGCATCGCAGTGTCCGGGGAGAGCCTCGGGAGGATGGTCTTCGCTTCCAGAGAGTTTCTAAGGCGCCCAAGTGCGGCCTTCTTCCGGAAGATGTCTGGCAGGAACCGCCGTGGGCTAAGGGGGGACGTCTACGCCGTGGTCTTCTCCCACAAGGAGATGAGCGAGGACACGCTCTGGGGAGAGCTGAGAAAGACGACGAAGCACATCGTGAGGCACCTCGAAGTGCAGGGGTTCAAGATCGCCAGGTCGATGGCAGCTTCCGACAACACACGGGGGAGCGCCATCCTGCTCATCCCGGAGTACACTGAGCTCCCTGGGATGGAGCAACGGATCGGGCCGACCGTCGACAGGCTCAAGGACGTCGAGGCGTTCATGTCAGCCAATTCTCGGGACTCCAGGTTGGTCTGGGTCGACGAAGACGCCAGGGCGAGGATACTAAGACCTCGGAAGCACACTGAGATTGTTGACCTCCTGAAGGACATCGTGACTGGGAAGGAGGGACCCATCGGTGCGTCGAAGGAACTCGAGGCCGGGATGAAGAAGAGCGCTCGGGTGGTCAGCGGGGCGCCCCTGGAGAGGGCGGCCGCAGGCTCGAAGTGGTTGCAAGATGGAATCACAGAAATCACATCCGACGTCCTCGGAACGCGCTAGCGTCGAAGACCTGACGAAGACGCCCTACATCCGGGTCCTCACCTACCCGCGAATCTCACTGCGGGACGCCAAGGCTAGGGTGAGACAGCTCAGGCAGCTAGGGGTGCAGGAGTTGGTGTTCGAAGGACACGCAAAGGTGGGCCGCCTCGGAATACTCGGGCTGGGCACGGTGGGGATCGTGGTGAGGGCGGAGGCAGGGAGCCGTCTCTGCGCCCTGAAGATCCGACGGACCGACGCCAACAGGCCGGACATGGAAGAGGAGTACAGGATTACCTCCTTGGTAAACCGCATCGAGATAGGGCCGGAGGTTTACTCCCACACGAAGGACATGATCCTGATGAAGCTCCTCGAGTCACGGGAGATAGCAGACTGGCTCAAGGGAATCAGCGGGAAAGGAAGCAGGGAACAGGTGAAGGAGATGGTGCATTCTCTCCTCAACCAGTGCAGGAAGCTCGACATCATGGGGGTCGACCACGGCCAGCTCAGTAACCTCAGGAAGCACGCGGTCCTGGCTGAAGGCAAGCCCTGGATCATCGACTTCGAGTCGGCCGGGACCGGCCGGAAGCCCAGGAACGTAACCACTGCTGCCCAGTACCTCTTCGTGGGAGGGGGCATCTCCCCAGCATTGAGAAGGACAATGGGGGTGCGGGACACGGAGATCCTCAAGAGGCTCCTGGCCGATTACAAGAAAGACAACTCGGATTACACCTACTCCAAGATCCTCGACCATCTCAAGCTGGCGGACGCCTGAGACGCAAGGACAACGGAAGGCAACCTGATGGGCCTTTACGAAGATTCGAAGACGTAAGACACCTAACCTTTAAACTGACACCGGCGCGGCCCCGTTTTTGTGGGGCCGTAGTGTAGCTTGGTCCAGCATACCAGAGTGAAGGCACTTCACGGTGAGCCTGGGGCGCTGGCGATCTCGAGTTCAAATCTCGACGGCCCCATTTTCTGTTCTCTGCGTATGGGGAGCTAACCTTCATTCATTCTTTCCTCCTATCACGGACCCCCTTTGCGATGAGCGCCTCCAAGGTCTCGAAATACGTCCTCGCCCCTTCGGGCATCGAACTCCTGTTCTTGTCTATCGCCCTGAGGATGTAGGGGACCGCCTCTCTGGAAATCTTGAGCTCCTTTGGCTCGGACGGGTCCGAGCCCCTATACCCGCCTGTGAGACTGATTTTCTCCCTTGCTTCCGGGGGCGCATACTCCCTGGCGTCGGCCACGATCCGCTTCCTCCACGAGTCCATGGTGTCAGGCTCCAGTCCGGTCGCCATGGCCCCGAGCTCCTTGACAAGGGGTGCCGCCGAGCGCAGAGATTCGAGGCCGAGCCCCTGCTCCCCCTTCACCGCGAAGTACACCCCTGCGGCGGCGATGATGTTTGTCGCCACGATGACCAGGGTGGTGATGGTGAATATGTCGGCCGAACCCACGACGGAATCGGCGACCAGGGTTGTCGCAAGGAGCGCTGGTGTCAGCCCTTCAGCCATCATGGCTTCAATGAACCACCTGTCTTTCCTCCCCTTGCCCCGGTCGACGATTTCAGTGCTGACCACTCTCGTGACGACGAGTATCCCGACCACCGCTGCAGCCGGAAGGTATGTGCCCGAGCTCAACAGGTTGCTTTCCTGGACTGAAAATCCCAGGAAGAAGAGGAAGAAAGAGCTTAGGAAGAATGAAATTTCGCCCTGAAACGCGGACAGGTAGTTCAGGGACACGGCGGACAAAGGCTCGGAACGACCGGTCAAGCGAGGGAGTTTCAGTGTGTTCCTGAGCATGAGCCCCACGGTCAGCACCGTGATGATGCCGCTTCCCCCTGCCTCGTTGACGAGCACGTAGGTCAGGAGTATGTAACCCACCGTCGCGAGATAGAAGTAGTCGTAATGTCCAAAATGCTTCTCCGTCCTCAACCAAGCGAACCCGAACAGCAGGCCCCCAGCCACCCCCAGGACCAGTTGGACGAAGAACTGTGAAGTGATGAAAGCGATCCCTTGCAGGTCGAGCGCCGTCTGGTGCGAGTAGCCGCTCAGCAGCACAAAGAAGAAAATTATCAACACCATCGAATCGTACACCGACTCGATGGCCAGGCTCGAAATCAGATAGGTCCTGGAGGTACGCTTCGCAAGATAGGGGACCACGACCATCGTGACGTCCCCCCCGATGACGGCCCCTAGCAGGAGCGCCTGGTACACCCCCCAATGGAACCCCTCGATGAATACCAGGGCGACAAGAAGTATGGAAAGGAACATGTAGAGGGAAGAGCGCTCCACGGCGGACCTTCCTTCCGTCATCGCCTCCCGGATCTTCATGCTCATGCCCAGGTCGAAGACAACCATCACCAGGGTGACTTCTGAGAAGAGCGGTAACAGCGCGTTGATGCTCGACGCCGGAAGTATCCCCAGCCACCGTGTGAAAATGCCAGCCGCGATGAGGAACAGAGTCTGGGGTATCCCCTTCTTGCTGAGCAGCCAACTCCCGGCGAACCCTATGAATATGATGACAGAGAAGATGACGAGGAAAGTCTCCGTGGGGACTGCCAATCAGGCCCACCCTGGAGCTGCTGCGAAGGCTCGCATACGCAGTCGTTGGCTCCTCATAATATATGAGGGCTTAGAACGAGGGAAGTAGAAACGAGCCACTTGGTCCCACTCGTGACGGAGTACACTTCGGTAGAAGACGCCCTTAGACGGATCGGACGCCATGCCCGCATCAAGCCGGGCCTCGAGTGGATATCATCCCTCGATGCCCACGGCAGGATCCTGGCGACGGCCATCAGGGTCGAGAAGGACGTTCCCCCTTTCACATTGTCTCACAAAGACGGGTTCGCAGTGCCGGCCGCCACTCTCCAGAGTGCGACCCGGGCTCACCCTGCAGTGCTGAAGGTGATAGGAAGAGCGGGCGCTGGAGAGAGACCCAGAACGGTCATGGGTAAAGGAACCGCATTCCAGGTCGTGACAGGGGCAGGGCTCCCTGCGGGCGCAGACGCCGTGTTGCCTGTCGAGTCGGTAGAAGTGCGAGAGGGGAAGATATCGGTGGGATACGCACCCAAACCAGGTAGCGATGTCTACGGTGCAGGGGAGGACATGCGAAAAGGACAGGTCATCCTGCCGAAGGGGCACATGGTGAGGGCCCAGGACGTCGGCTTGCTCGTCGCACTGAGGATTCCGAAGGTCAAGGTCAGAAGGAAACCTGTGATCTCGGTAATCTCAACAGGAAGCGAGCTGACCGATCCGAAACGCCCGAAGGCGGGCAGGATGCCAGACAGTCATTCCCCTGTCTTCGTCAGGCTGTGTCAGAGGGTCGGCTGTGACGCCGTCTACCTGGGCGTCGTCGGGGACGATCTCCCTGTCCTCTCGCGTGTCCTTAGGAAGGCTGTTGCCTCGTCTGACATGGTGCTCACACTAGGCGGGACGTCCGCTGGAGGAAGGGACTACATCGTCGAAGCGGTTTCGAGCCTCCGCCCCGAGGAAGTGGTCCACGGCATCAGGATGGACAGGGGAAGGGTGACTGGGGTCGCATCTGTCAACGGGACACCCATCCTGATGATGCCGGGACCCATCCAAGCCGCGATGAACGCATACTTTCTCTTGGGCGTCCCTCTCGTCGAAATGCTCTCGGGCGGCAGGAGCTCCATACTCGAGGTTCCGTGCATCCTTGGGGCGCCCTGGCACGCAAGAACCCGATTCTCTGACTTCCTCAAGGTGGTCTACGTCAGGCTGAGAAAGGGCGCCCCCTTGGTAGCAGAACCGATAGTTGCGGAAACCGAATCTATCAAGATGCTAGTGGACGCTGACGGATACATCGTCGTCCCCGAGGAGGTGAAAGAGATGGCCGCAGGGACCTCTGTTATGATCAGGCTCGTTCCCGGCTTCTCTTCGTCCTAACGGGGCCCTTCCTTGAAAGCGCTTTCGAATAATCCGAAGGGGTGTCGACGTCAACAAGTATCCCTTCGTCCTCCACCACCACTGACGCCAGCCTCTCGCCGATCCCAGCCACCACCGACTTCGCACCCACGTCCCCACTGATCTGTTTGATCTTTGGGAATAGGCTCTTATCGAACAGGACAGGATTCCCCCTAACGCCATGATGGACGGGGACCACGACCGGCGCCTTCGAAGCGTGGTATTCTCCGATCAGCCTGTCTACGGTGGCGGAAGTAACGAAGGGCTGGTCCCCAAGGACTATGAGCACCGCATCTGCTTCCTCGGCCTTTGCCATGCCGACCCTGATGGACTCGCTCATCCCCTCCCTGAACCTGCGATTGATGACCACCTCTTCCTTGCCAAACTCGACCCGCCTTTTCACCCCTGACGCCCCCGCTCCAAGCACGACTATGATCCGGTCCACCTTTGATTGCCGAAGAACCTGGAGCACCCTCGCTAACATCGGTCCACGGCCCAGACGCAGCGTCTGCTTGGGCAACCCCATCCGGCTTGAGGACCCAGCCGCGAGCACGATCGCTGCGATCAAAGCAGTTCCAAGTGCTGCATCCGAGGGATAAGTAATAAAGTGGGGAAGAGGTTCCGTGCAGGGGTAGGAGCATGAAACAGGTCGAGTTCGCCAAGATGATGGACTCCCTCATCAGCAGGGGCGCGCCCTTCGCCGTCGCTACGGTGGTCAAAACGGAAGGCTCCTCGCTGGGCAAGCCAGGGTTCAAGGTCATCATGTCGGACTCCGGGGAGGTCCTCTACGGCACCCTGGGGGGAGTGTGCCCGGAATCGGCCATAGCCTCCGCTGCCAAGAAGACGATGAGGACGGGCACCCCCAAGATGATGAAGGTCTTCCTCGAGAGCGTCGAGAACTCGGTGGGGGCTGTCCTCAAGAGCCAGAACGAAGACGAGATACACGTCGAGACCAACTGCGGCGGGACAATGGAGATCTATGTCGAGCCCTATCTACCGCAGCAGAGGCTGATCCTCATCGGTCAGGGCGGGAAGGACGATGTGGAAGACGCCCTGGTGAAGCTCGCGAAGAGCTTGGACTTCGACGTCGTCGTCATAGACCACAGCCCTGTGCTCAGCGAGCAGCCGGACCAGCTCATCGAAGGCGTAGACTATGACGTCGGCACTTTCCCCTTCGCCAACACCGATTCCGTCGTGGTCCTTACGAAGGGGGGAAGAGACGTCGAGACTCTGCAGGCGCTCTCAAAGTTCAAGCTCAGATATGTCGGGATGCTGGCGAGCCGCCAGAGGGTCAGGGAAGACCTGGCCTTCCTCAGGAAGGCGGGGGTCACGGAAGAGTTCCTGTCGTCGCTCAGGTCTCCGGTCGGCGCTGACATAGGGGCCGTTACCGCTCCTGAAATCGCCCTGAGCATAATCGCGGAAGTCGTGGCGGTGAAGTACGGGAAGGAAGTGCTCCGGAAGGCGCTGGACGAGAGACCGAAGGCAAAAGAAATCGAGCGCTGACCTACCCTTCTATGGGGGCCCCTTTGACCCAGGTCTCGGTGCCGTCCGCGAACCTCTCCTTCTTCCACATCGGCAGGGTCCCCTTTATGGCATCGATGGAATACCTGCACGCCTCGAAGGCATCGGCCCTGTGCTCGCAGGAGACTGCGACTGCGACGCTCACCTCGCCGACCTCCAACTCTCCGTACCTGTGCGACATCGCGATTCCTATGACAGGCCACCTCCGCCTTGCCTCGGCTTCTATGTCGCCCATCTTCCTCTCAGCCATCTCCCTGTACACCTCGTAGGAAAGCCCCCTCACCCGTTTCCCGTCGCTCTTCTTCCTGATCGTCCCGACGAACAGTACTGCTCCTCCCGCGGCGTCGTCAGCCGCAGCCGCCAGCACTTTGGAGGGGTCTATTGGCCGCCTTGTGATCATAGCCGTCTTCTTCACTTTCATCCCCCTGCTACGGGCGGGAGCACGCCCACCTCATCTCCATCTCGCAGGGGCGCGTCCCTCTCTGCGACCTCGAAGTTGACTGAAAACCTTACCGACCTTTCAAGGGCCTTCAGCGATGGATGCAGTCGGACGATCTCTCCGGCAAGGTCCCCTACAGAAGCTCTTTCCTTGAGCGGGACACGCTCGCTCTCGACCGACGCCAGGTCGCGGGCCGCAGCGAAGTAGAGTACTCTCACCTTCAACGCGCTTAGCCCCCGATGGCGTTCATGTTCCTCGGCTTCGCCCACCCGTCTTTGATCCAGGGCATGTAACCCACGCCGTCGGGCTTTTTCCAGACGGCCTTCAGGATCGCATCAGCCAGCTCCTCCTGGGTGGCACCGTTCCGCAGCGGGCTCCTCAGGTCGTGGTACTCAGTGTCGAACAGACACGAAAGGAGCTTGCCGTCAGAAGTGAGCCTCACCCTGTCGCAGTCATCGCAGAAAGGCTCGCTCATTGGGGTGATCAGCCCGAGGTCCCCCCTGCCGTCTTCAAACTTCCATAACGACGAAGTCTCGCTCGTCCCCCTTCCCTCGGGAGCCAGGGAGTATCTCCGAGAAACTGTCTCTATGATCTCCTTTCCGCTGACGACCTTGGAGTAATCCCACATTCCCAGCCCGTCGAGGGGCATGAACTCGATGAAGCGGATCGAAATCCTCCTCTCCCTCGCATACTCCACCAGGTCGAGGATCTCGTCGTCGTTGTAACCCCTGATCGCCACAGAATTGACCTTGACGGGTCTGAGTCCCTCGTCCAGCGCCTTCTCTATCCCGCGCAGGACCCTGGGGAGGGCGTCCACCCCCGATATCTTGGCGAACCTGTCGTTCCGCAGGCTGTGCAGGCTGACCGTGACTCCTCTGAGCCCTGCTTTGCGGAGAGCACCGGCCTTGCCCTCAAGGTGCCAGCCGTTCGTCGTCATGTCGACCGAACGGATTCCATCGATCGAAGTCAACTTCTCGACGAGCTTGTCAAGGTCTCTTCTGAGTAGTGGCTCACCGCCAGTGATTCGGACTTTCTCTATGCCGAGGGACGCCAGGACGGCCGCCAGCCTTTCGATCTCCTCGAAGCTCAGGATCTCTTCGTTCGGGATCCAGCTCATCTTGTCCTTGTCGGGCATGCAGAAGAGGCAGGCGAAGTTGCACCTGTCCGTGACAGATATCCTAAGCTTCCGGGCGACCCTGCCCTTGCGGTCACGAAGCAGCCTGTCTTTCTGAACCTCCACTGGGAGCAAAGAGAAGCCGAAACCTCCCTGTCATAAGTAAAAACATTCCTGAGCGGGAGGAGAAGCTATATCGGCTTCCACGTGAAGCGGCATGCGTGCATTTCAGGCAGGTCGACATCTCAGGCAAGCAGGTCGTCTATCGAGAGGCAACCGCCACCGGCAGGATCAAGCTCGGCCGGTCAACGCTGGACCTCATTAGGAAAGGGAAACTCGAGAAAGGGGACCCCCTCTCACTGGCCGCCACAACGGCGATACTCGCGGTGAAGTCCACCCCGTCGATCATCGCGCTTGCCCACCCGCTGAAGGTCGAGAAGACAGAGCCGAGGGTCGAGCTCGGGAAGGACTGGGTCGAGGTGACTGTTACAGTAGCGGCACACGAGAAGACAGGGGTCGAGATGGAGGCTCTGACCGCCGTGTCTGTGGCTCTCCTCAACATCTGGGACGTCGTGAAGTCTCATGAAAAGGACTCCGACGGGCAGTATCCCACCACGCGGATAGAGTCGATCAGGGTGACGAGCAAGGTGAAGAGAACCCACGAAGCCGCATGAAGAGCACCGCAAGGCGGCTAAGCGCCGCCTGGGGTTCGTGGTGGTCACAGTCAGCACCAGCAGATACGCGAAGATGAAGGGCGGGGCTGATTTCACCGACGAGGCTGGGGACGTCGCAGTTTCCGCGGCCGAGGGAGATGGGCACAGCGTGACCCGCAGGAGCCTGGTCTCCGACGACAGGACGATGATCAGGCGCGAAGTCAAGAGGTTCCTGGCGGGGCATGACGACGTGCTCCTGATGGCAGGAGGGACAGGCCTGTCCCCAAGGGACATCACCGTGGAGACTGTCAAGCCCTTCCTCGAGAAAGAACTCGAAGGGTTCGGCGAGCTTGTCAGGAGGCTGGGCTACGACGAAGTGGGGAGCGCGGCCGCGCTTACTCGCGCGACTGCCGGGGTCGCTGCCGGCAAGCTTATCGTTTGCATGCCTGGGTCTCCCGACGCGGTCAGGACGGCGATGGCTGCGTTCGTGGGGGAGTTTCCCCACATGGTATTCATCGCAGGCGGATAGGCTCGGCCAGCAGCCTCGAGTGTTTGCTTCGAGAGCTTCAGTAGACGGGAATGGAGCTGTCGACCTCCTCCGCCCATGCTCTTATCCCCCCTTTCAGGTTGCGCACGCTCTTGAAGCCCTTCGCCGACAGCATTTCGACCGCCCGGGCGCTCCTCACCCCGACGTGGCAGTAAACAACTACATCCGACTCTTTGTCTATCTCCCCGGTCCTGCTTTCTAGCTCTCCGAGGGGTATCAGCTTGGACCCTTCTATCCGGCAGAGGTCGTGCTCGTAGGGCTCTCTCACATCGAGAAGGAAGATGCGTCTGCTGCCTGCCAGCAGTCGCGAGAGCTCCTTCGGGGCGACTTCCCCCACCTGAGGGAGTGCCCTCCCGACGCCGCAGAATTCCTCGTAGTCTATGAGCCCTGTGACCGTGGGGTTGGGCCCGCAGACGGGGCATGCCTGGTTCTTCTTGAAGTGCAGCTCGTTGAATGTCATGTCGGTCGCGGTGAAGAGAAGGAGCCTGCCGAAAAGCGGCTGGCCCTCCCCCAGGATGAGCTTGATCGCCTCGACCGCCTGTATGCTCCCCATGATCCCCGGCAGGACCCCCAGTACCCCAGCGACGGCGCAGTCCTGGACGCTGTCCGCCGGCGGAGGCTCGGGAAAGAGGCACCTGTAGCATGGCCCCCTGTCGGCGTCGAAGACGGACGCCTGTCCGTCGAACCTGAAGATGCTGGCGTAGATGTCCGGTTTGTGAAGCAGCACGCACGCGTCGTTGATGAGGTACCTCGCCGGGAAATTGTCCGTGCAGTCCAGCACGACATCGTACCCCTTCACAAGCTCCATGGCGTTTTCTGACGTGAGGCTTACTTCATGGGAAACAACCGAGATGTGAGGGTTGACCTTCCGCAGCCTCTCTACTGCCACAATTGCCTTCTTTTTCCCGATGTCTTCTTCTGAGTATACTACCTGGCGGTGGAGATTGCTCTTCTCCACGACGTCGTCGTCGACGACGCCTATCCTCCCCACTCCTGCGGCTGCCAGATAGACCGACGCAGGAATCCCAAGACCCCCCGCACCTACGACGAGGGCGCTGGAGGCTTTGAGCTTCCGTTGCCCCTTTGGTCCCATCTCGGGGAGTACCAGTTGCCTGCTGTACCTTTCGACTTCTGTCTGAGAAAGTCCCGGCAGTGTTTTTTCATGCAACCGGCTCATGCCTTCCCCTCTGGCTGTCGAGTTCGATAAAAGAATTGACTGTGAAGGTCCTGATAACGCGCACCATATATAACACCCAGGGGAATATTGGAGCCGATTGATTCGGGTGCGACTCACGGCCCAGCTCAAGGACCTAGCCAAGGGGGCGAGAGAGGTCGAGCTCGATTCAGCAGTAGACCTCGGCACCATGGTGCAGAAGCTCGATAGGTCATTCCCTGGACTGGGTGGAAGGATAGTCGATGACCAGGGGAGGCTGAGGGAGCACGTGAACGTCTTTGTGAACTCGGAGAACTCGAGGGAACTCGGAAGAGAGAAGACAAAGCTGAGGGACGGGGACGTCGTACACATCCTCCCAGCCGTTTCCGGTGGATAGAATGCCGAAGCATACCCGGCATGGGGGCAAGTTGGCTCTGCTGGTGGGGACTCGCAAGGGCGCCTTCGTCTTCACGTCCAGCCGGGACAGGAAGGCATGGAAGGTCTCCGGACCGCATCTCAAGGGTAACGAAATCTATCACATGGCGTACGACGGGCGGAGCGGGGCCATCCTCGCGTCAATTGTAAGCGGGCACTGGGGGCCAACGGTCGCCAGGAGCGAGGACATGGGGGACACCTGGAAAGAGTCGAGCACCCCGCCCAAGTTCCCGAAAGGGAGCGGCCTCTCCGTGGCCAGGCTTTGGCAGATCAAGCCCGGGGCCGAAAATGAGCCTGGGGTGGTTTACGTGGGCGTCGAGCCCGCCTGTCTCTTCAGATCTGAGGACGGGGGGAAGAGCTGGAGGGTCAACGAAGCGCTGCTGAACCACAAGACGAGGAAGAAGTGGCAGCCCGGGGGCGGAGGGCTTTGCCTTCACACGATTCTCGTCAACGGAAAGAGGCCGGGACGAATCCACATCGGCATCTCCGCCGTGGGGACACTGCGCACTGACGACGGAGGGGACACCTGGAGGTTCCAGAACAAGAACGTGCTAGTCGGTTATCAGCCCGAGAAGTATCCCGAGTATGGCCAGTGCGTGCACAAGCTGGCAATCAATCCAGCCACACCGGACGTGATCTACCATCAGAATCACTTCGGAGTCTACAGGAGCGACGACGCCGGGGAAAACTGGATTGACATCCGCAACAACCTGCCCTCGAGGTTCGGCTTCCCGATGGCCGCGGACGCGAACGACCCCAAGCGTGCCTACGTCGCTCCCCTGGAAGGGGACTTCTCCCGAATCCCGTCAGACGGGCACTTCGCCGTCTGGGGGACGGACAACAGGGGCAAGGAATGGTTCAAACTCGATGGCGGACTTCCTGCGAAGTCCTACTATACTGTCCTCAGGGACGGGATGGTTGCCGACGCGGAGGATCCCTGCGGCTTGTATTTCGGCACAACCACGGGACAGCTTTTCGCCAGCCGCGACCAAGGGACCCACTGGGAGAGGATAACAGACTCGCTCCCTCCGATTCTGTCTGTTTCGGTTTCGGCCACCTGAAGTCGTCAGACGCTTCCAACGGATTAATAACTACCTGACGCCGGCCTTCTTCATGGCTTCAGAGGATAGACTCGTCGCTACAATCAAAGAGCACGTGAAGAAGAGGCACGAGGCGAACGATTCAGGTTTCCTATTTGGGTCGGAAAGGGTAGATCTCAGGCTCGTTGACCACCTCACGGTTGAGGCACGCAAGAGGGATTTCCTGTTCACCGTGGACGAGCCGGAGGAGAGAGGAGGCAAGGACGCAGGGCCGAACCCCCTGGCGTACTTCATCGCTGGTGCCGCCTCCTGCCTGGTCAACCAGTTCCTCACCGATGCCATCTACAGGGGGGTGAAGCTGGAAGACGTCCAGCTTTCGGCCCGCGGGCATTTCGACAGGAGGATGGGCGGCGCCTTCGAGGAGATAATCTATGACATCAAGCTCGCCAGCGCCTCACCCCGAGAAGCGATTCTGTCTCTTGCAAAAGAGGCGGAGAATATGTGCTATGCCCATCAGACGCTGAAGAAAGCAGGGGTGAAGATGACCACCAACATCTTCCTGAACGGGAAGCAGGTCTCCTAGCCTGGATCAGAGGCGGAGCTCTCTTCTCGCCTTCGACTCGGCGACGACCTTCCCCCGCTTCAGCACCGCGAGCCTGTCCGGCTGGAGCCTCAGAGCTCCGTGCACGCTGGTCGCATCCAGGAGGACCATGTCTGCAGCTCCTCCCTCCACTATTCCGTATCCTTTCAGGCCCATCCCCCTGGCGGGGTTCCCCGTCACCATGTCAAGCGCCGACTCCAGCTCCGCGGGCGTCCCCAAGTGGGCAGCGTGGCACATCATGAAAGCGAGCTCGAGCATGTCCCCCCTGCCGAACGGATAGTACGGGTCGTCGATGTCGTCCTGCCCCGCCGCGACGTTGACCCCCGCCGCAAGGAACTCCTTCACCCGCGTGACCCCCCTCCTGATGGGATGCTTGTCCGTCCGTCCGTACATGAAGAGGCTGACGTGGGAGTTCTCGACGATGGTCGCATCTGCTTCTCTTGCCAGGGCGACGATCCGCCTGGCGTATTCCTCGTCCGGCGAATCCAGGCCCCCCCTGCAGTGGGAGGCGGCCACCTTCCCCCGATACCCTTCCCTTATCGCTTTACCGAGGAAGTACTCGATGTTCCTTGAATCGGGGTCGGAGTTGTCGTCTATCAGGGCGTGTATTCTCCTGCGATGCGCCTTCGCGATTCTGTACACAACGTCCGTGTGCTTCTCTGCGTCGTCCCGCCCCCTCTCATACCAGGGCATGGCGCCCACCACGTCCGCGCCAAGCTCGACGCTCTTCTCGAGCAGCTCTTCCGTCCCTTCGTCCCTGACAATCCCCTCCTGAGGAAACGCTACGACCTGGATGTCGAGCAAGCTCCCGAACTTTTCCTTGACCTTAAGGAGGCTCTTGACCGCCATCAGCCCGCCCACAGTATCGACATCGGCGAAGGCCCGCACTGCTGTGGTCCCTGCCAGAACCGATGTGGAGAGCGCCCTGGTGGCCCTGTCCACGATGTCTGATTCTGTGAACTTCTCCTTCACCTTCGTGGCCGACTGTATCGCCTGGGGGGATCCGCTCGTCGCTCCCTCCCAAACCTCTGCCCACGCTCCGGTCAGGCACTTGTCAAGATGGAGGTGGATGTTGACGAAGCCCGGTATCAGGAGCTTACCGTCGGCGTCGATCTCCTCCTTGGCTGAGTCTGGGATGTGTTCGCTGACCGCTGAGATTACTCCATCGATCACCCCCACATCCCGCTTCCCTGCGAGCCCCCGCAGCCTGGCGTTCCTGATTACGAGGTCCAAACCATCAAGGTCCTGACGGGGCGCTTCCTCCATCGTGCCAACCTTGATGTATCTTCATTCGTTCCCGGGAGTTCCTCCTCTTGACGAAAGCGTAGACTGCTATGGCTGCTATCGCCGCCACCGCGCCCCCGCCCACCAGCAGGAGAAGGAACGTCCCGCTCCGGGAGACGTCAAAGACAGTTATCTGATGATAGTTCGTCGCGTAAAGCTCGTTGGTCTTCATGTCCAGCGCCAATCCTGCTACAACACTGCTCGCGCTGAGCGTGCGCGTCACGGCGCCGTTCGTCCCATCAAGTTCAAGGATGCTTTCCCCCGGAGTGGACGTTACGTACACCCTCCCTGTTTTGCTGTCGACGACTATCGAGTTAGTCGAATTCTGGCTTGAAGGTGCCACCTGGACGCTCTTCACGAATGCGGCTGTGGCAGCGTTGATCATGTCCACATAGTTCGTCCCCGTAGAGGCGTAAATCACCTGGGACATGCTGTCTAGCGCAAGCTGGGAGACGCAGCAACCGGGGAGAGCGATGGTGCCGGCAGGAGCGAGGGTGGAAGCTTGAAACACGGCTATCGGGCCGGAGGGGTATTCGGCTACGTACAGCCTCCCGTTGGATTGATCAAGGGCCATCCCCCCAGCCCCGTTGGCCACGGTGGCATTCGCGACGACGGCCCCGTCCTCCGGGTCGAGGGCGAAGACCGCGTTCCCGGACGTGAAGAAGATGTCCCCTGAGACGTTCCCGTCAAAGGCAATGTCGAGGATGGGGCGCCTGACATCCAATTCCCTGCCGAAGCTCTGGTTGCCTGCATAGAAGACAGCGATCGATTGGTTGCCTGCGATGTACACGTCTCCGTTAGCTTCGTCAATGGCCATGGGCCCCGGTATCTCCTCAAGCGGCAGTACCTTCGTCAGCTGGTGGCTCGTGACGTTTACCACCCCGAACGTGAAACCTGTCGGGGGGTACTCCCCCGACGTCCCGTCGACATACGCAACGCCCCTCGCCGAGTCGACGACCACAGATAACGGCCAGGATCGGCCGTACTGGATGGTGATAGGATAGGTCGCCGCGCTTGCGGGTTGGGCGGCAAGGAGAGCAAGAAACATGAGCGCAACCAACTTCGCGTTCAATCCTGTTTTCTTCTCCCGCCTCCCAACACTCCATGAAATGCTTTCCCTCTCGAGGGCGGGATGACCATTTGCCCGAGATTAGCTTTAACAATGCGCGAAGAGCCGAACTCCACATGACCGCGGCAGAAGCAGACCAGGCCAATCCGAAGACCGTGTCAGGCATCGATGTGAAGCGGGTCTACTCGCGTGCCGAGGCCCCCGCCCTCGACGAGGAGCCAGGAAGATTCCCCTACACGCGCGGTATCTATCCTGAGATGTACAGGAAGCGGCTCTGGACGATGAGGGAATATTCGGGGTTTGGGACGTCCAGGGAGACGAACAAGAGGCTGAAGTTCATGCTCAGCCAGGGACAGACTGGCCTGAGCCTGGCATTCGACCTTCCAACCCAGCTGGGGCTCGACTCCGACAACCCCCGATCCATGGGCGAGATCGGGAGGGTGGGGGTCGCGGTGAGCATAATCGACGATGTCCGGGAAATCTTCCGGGGCATCGACCTCGGTAAGGTGAGCACTTCCATGACGATCAACTCGACCGCCCCGATGCTCTTCTGCATGTACGCGGCAGTTGCGGAAGATTCAGGCGTCCCAAAGGCAGAAGTCCGGGGAACTGTGCAGAACGACGTCCTCAAGGAGTTCATCGCCCGGAACACCTACATCTTTCCACCCGAGCCTTCTCTCTCGCTGGCCATAGACCTCGTCGAGTACTCAGTAAGGAACTATCCCAAGTGGCACCCCATCAGCATCAGCGGGTACCACATCAGGGAAGCTGGCTCCACGGCCGTCCAGGAGCTCGCTTACACTTTCTCAGACGCCATCGCTTACACCAACGCTGCCCTTGAGAGGGGCCTTGCCCTTGAGCAGTTCGCGCCTCACTTCTCCTTCTTCTTCGCCTCCAACAACGACTTCATGGAGGAGGTGGCCAAATTCCGGGCCGCCCGGTGGATTTGGGCGAAGATCATGAAGGAAAGGTACGGCGCAAAGGACGAAGAATCTCCCAAGCTGAAGTTCCACACGCAGACGGCCGGGGAGACCCTGACCGCCCAGGACCCGGAGAACAATGCAGTCAGGGTCACAATCCAGGCGCTTGCAGCGGTGCTTGGCGGGACGCAGTCCCTCCACACCAACTCGATGGACGAAGCCCTATCCCTCCCCTCGGAGGATTCCGCCAAGCTCGCTCTCAGAACGCAGCAGGTCATAGCCAACGAGTCAGGTGTCACCCTGACGGCCGACCCCCTGGGGGGCTCGTACTACCTCGAGTTCCTCACCGAGAAGCTCGAGCGCCTAGCCTTCGAAGAGATCGAGAGGGTGGAGAAGATGGGGGGGATGCTGAAGGCCATCGGAAGCGGATACGTCAAGAAGGAGATACTGAATTCTGCCTACCGAAAGCAGATGGAGATCGAAACGAAGCGCAGGGTCATAGTGGGGGTCAACGCCCTCCAACCCACCGCCCCATCGAAAAGGAAGGTCCAGACTCTGCCCGAGAGGATCCAGCGGGAGAGGGTCAGAAAGATCAAGCTGGAGAAGAGAGGGAGAGACGGGTCATCGGAGGAGAAGCTCGAGGCTCTGAAAAGCGCCGCCCAGCGGAGGGAGAACATGCTCCCCTCGATTTCAGTCGCCGTCAGGGCGGGGTGCACCGTCGGGGAGATAAGCGACGCCCTGAGGGAGATACACGGGGTCTACAAGGCTAGGCAGGCGTTCTAGGTTGGCCATGAAGTTCGACCACGTGGGGGTCGCTGTGAAGAGCGTGGAGCAGATGCTCGCCATCTACTCGAAGATCGGGAAGTTCGAGGTGAGACAGACAGAGGTCCCAGGCCAGAAGGCGAAGGTAGCGCTCCTGAAGGCGGGGGACACAAGCGTCGAGTTCCTGGAGCCAACAAGCGAGGACAGCAGCCTCGCGAAGTTCATCCGCGAGAGAGGGGAAGGCCTCCACCACATAGCCTTCGGCGTGGATGACATCGAGAAGACGACCGCGGACCTGAGGGCGCAGGGCTTCAGGTTCATCTACGACAGGGCGGTAGACGGCAAATTCGGGAGCAAGGTGAACTTCATGCACCCAAAGTCGACCGGCGGCCTCCTTGTGGAGCTGACCCAGCGCGGAAACGAATGAAGCAGCTCAGGACGCGCCTGTATCCCTGAATGCCTCGATGAGCTTCTCCCGCGTCTGTGCCGGCTCGATCACCTCGTCTATGTATCCCTGTTCCACCCCTATGGATGGGTCCATCTGCCTCATGAAAGCGGCCGAGGCCCTGTCGAGTTCAGCTTTCCTCTCGTCCTCCTCCAGCGAATCAAGCTTCCGCCTCAGGAATATCTCGGAGTAGGAGGGGAGGCTCATCACTGAAATCCGGGCAGTGGGATACGCGTAGACCTTCTTCGATCCGAGGGCCTTGCTGGCGAACCCCACGAACGCCCCGCCGTAGGCCTCTCCGGTTATGACGGTCACCTTCGCGCACTTGTCCGATGCGTATTCCTTGATTGCTTCGCCGCTTGCGCGGATCAACCCTGCCCTCTCTTGCTCTGCTGCAGGGTAGACCCCGGGGCTATCCAGGAACGTCACCAGCGGGATGCCCAGTGTGTTGCACATGGAAGCGAACCGGGTGACCTTCCTGCAAGCGTCGACGTCAAGGAACCCGCGGAGAACCTCCTTGTTTGACGCGATGACGCCGTAGGTCTTCCCCTCCAGCAGGGCCAGGCCGGTCACCACACTGCGAGCATAGAGGACCCTGAATTCTGTGAACGAGCCAGGGTCAAAGGTCCTTGCGACCACCGCTGGGGCTCGCGTCGTTTCAGCCCCCTTGCCCCAGGAGCCTGCATGGCCTGTC
>JACWAI010000028.1 GCA_014874415.1 Nitrososphaerales archaeon | reverse complement strand
GAGGTTGTCGCAGACGCGTTGCTCGCGGAGGACGGGGTGAAGGACTACTTCGACAGGGTGATCTACGGGACGGCTACCGAAAGGAGGTGCGCGCTTCTGACCGAGGACGAGGAGCTCCTGAAACTGAAGAGGGCCGGGCGGCCCAGGCCGAGCGAAATCTTTGCTTTGGGTCAGGCTTCCTCGGCTGTTGCCCGGGAAAGGAAGCGCATGTCACAGCTTGGGTCCAACGCCAAGCTCGGACGCTTCGCCCGCGAGGATGAATGAATCTTGCCGTGCAGAGGATCGTTGCGCCTCCGCCTGGAATAATTCATTTTGAGCTCGCGGGACACAGACGGGTTCTGTAATAAGTGAGGCTGAGCAGGGCGGGATGTAGGAGGAATTCTTATTTTCGTCTGCCGCACCCTCGGCAGCTATGAGGCTGATTCTGGAGGAGGGAGCCAAGGCGGGGCCAATCCGGGTCGACCTGGCGTGGGCCTTGTTCTTTGATTCGAAGTCCACGATTCCTGAAGGGCACGCAGCCAGGGTAATCCAATTCGCAAACTGGCTCTGGGACGAACTCGGCAGGAGGTCGGGGAACCTCAACAAGAACGCGCGGGCCGAACTGACACTGGCGATTCCCTCACTGAGCCAAGAGGCTCTGGACCTCCTGCTACGACTGTGCTCTTTCTGGGCAGATGAAGTGTACTTGAAGAAGGGCGGGAAGCTCTCGGAGAACCTGTGGAAGAAGCCCGTAGTCAACGTCTTCGACGATGGTGTGCTCGACGGGGCGGAGAAATCGCTGACCGTCAAGGACGAGGCGGGATCGGTAGACAGGTTCTTCATGCCGCTGCTAGGGCCAGGCAGGGCATTCTTCAGGGTCGAAGTGATCGAGAAGGACGAGAGCGCAGCCCGATTTCATAGCCACTCCGACGTAGACGAGTACTACTTGGTCTTGGAGGGCTCCGGGACGCTCAGGTATAACGGGAAGGAAGTGGTAGTCGGGCGGGGAGATCTCATCGGGAAGCCTACGGGGCCCGATTCGACATCCCAGCTGATTGCTGACCGGGGAGAAAAGTTGCGAATCTTGGACATGGAAGTGTGGCATCAGCATCCCTACTACTCAAAGGATGTGATACTCAACCCAGATTTCGGCGAAATCATAATGAGGGGGCCGGGGTGGGGAGCCATTGTACCACAGGAGTCGCTCATCACATCTGAAGACTTCAGGAGCCACTATGACGAAGGCTACAGGAGGACCAAGGACGGCGGATGGGCTCCTTCAAAGAACCGAGGGCACAGGAAGGTCAGAGAGAGAGCGCCAGGATGAGGCGTGCTGAGTTGATTGCGCCTCCGCCGAAGCGGCCCTTGCCCCCGGGCATCCGCGGGCGGGTGAAGGAGATTACTCTTGAAGGCGCCGAAGAGCACATCGACAAGCTGGCAAAGAAAATACTTGGGTCAGGAAAGGTATCAGCGCCGGCATCCTCAGACACGCATCCTCATCAAGATCGAAGCGGACCGGGTGATTCCTCCCGGGACCGACACTTCACGCCAAAGAAGCAAGTCTGGCTAGAGATTGAAGGTCCGGCCAAGATGCGGCTACAGATTCGTTTTGTTGAAAGGCAAGCCTCCGAAAGCTGACGCAGTTCTCCCTGACCCTCATGGGACGTCCGCCGCATTCGTGCTCACTATCCGTTCCCTGGACCTGATGGAATAGGAGAGGAGCACCGCGACGGCGGCGAGCGCCGCGGTCGCCGCGAACGCGAAGTCCAGCCCAGTCACAAACCCCGCGAACGGCTGCGACGCGGTCGAGACCGGGTCCAACAGCGTGGCGACCGTGGCGAGCCCCGCCACTCCTATCGGACCTCCCATCTGGCGGGAGGTGTTGATCAGCCCGGAGGCAAGCCCTTCCTCCCCTCTCTTCGCTCCCATAAGCGCGGCGATGCTGTAAGCCGGGAAGGCCAGGCCCAGGCCGAGGGCAATCACCATCGTCGAAGGGAGCACCACAGTCAGGTAGTTCCCCGCGGCCGAGACCTGGGTCAGGAGCAGGTATCCTGCCAGGGACAGACTCTCCCCAACCGCCAGGGTGGCCCTCACCCCGGACCTGTTGACGAACTTCGCGGCGAGGAACCCGGAGGTGGCGAAGAACACGAGCCCACCTGGAGCGAATGCGAGTCCCGCATCTAGGGGAGTGTAGCCGAGGACCTGCTGCATGTAGACTGTGAGGAGGAATGTCATGCCGACGAAGGACGCCAATGTCAACAGGGCGACCAGATTGGCCGTGAACACCATCCGCCTCCGGAGGAAGGCTAGGGACAGGAGCGGGTTCGTCGTCCGACCCTCGATTACGAGGAACCCTGCCAGGGAGAGTGCCGAGATGCCGAGCGTCTCGACGGTCTGGGTCGACACCGCCCTGTCGGTCTGAATGTTGGTAAGCGCGTACACGAGCAGCATCAACCCGGCAGTCACCGTCACGGCTCCGGGGAAGTCCAGGGACTTCCGTCCGCTGCTGGGAGCCTTCGCGGGCATCTTGATGACCTTCGCTGAAACAGCGGCTGCGGCAAGGCCGATGGGGACCGTGACGTCGAACACCCACCTCCACCCAAGGTATGTCGTGATTATCCCGCCTGAAATCATACCCATGATGAAGCCCGACCCCATGACCCCTCCGAAGATTCCGAGCGCTCTGTTCCTCTCGGGGCCCTCGGGGAACAGCGCCACGAGGATGGAAAGCCCCGTCGCCGACCCGATTGCGGCCCCTATCCCCTGTATGGCCCTTGCCGCGATTAGGATGCCGATCGTAGGCGCCAGTCCGGACGCAAGGGATGCAAGAGAGAAGATCACGAGCCCGGCTATGAAGAGCCGCTTGTGGCCATAGGCGTCCCCCGCCCTCCCGCTGAGGAGAAGGAACCCCGCCAAGGTCAGGCCGTAGGCGGTGACTACCCACTGCACGAGGCTTATCGTGACGCCGAGCTCCCTGATTATCGAGGGGAGCGCCACGGTGACGATGGTGTAGTCCAGGACGATCACGAACTGTGCCATGGTGAGCAGGATGAGGACCGGGAGACCGTGAGGCGCGGCGCTCTTCGCCACTTCAGCTTGCTCCGCTCTTCCATAGTCCGTTCTGGGATTCAACGATGGGAGTGGAATCGGCCCTGGGGATTACCATTGTGCCGTCGTACGTCGGCAGTCGGCTCCGTCGTACGACAACTTGGGTCACCAGCGCACGACGGTAGCACGTATATATCGGCGCGCCAACATGGACCGCATAGAGGAGACAGGCAACCTTGGCGGTCCAAGAAATAGCGTTCAAATTCCAGAGAAGCAGCCCCATACACCTGGCGACGCAGGAACTCCCGGAGCTTACGGTGGCGTCCTGGTGCAACAGGGAGCACGACATAATCGAGATCGCGAGCGATTCGGAGGAGCCCGAGGCGACGCAGGAGTTGCAGGACAGCGCCCGCATCCTCGGCGAGAAGCTGGGCGTCAAGATCCTCAGGAAGACCTCGTCGGAGCGCAGCGTCCAGCTCGTGACCCAGTGCTACTGCCGCACAAATCACGAATCCACCCCGGCCATCATCGAGAGGCACAACCTGCTTCAGATGCAGCCGACCTTCTACAAGCGGGGATGGGGGTGGTACCGCGTCCTCGCGTTCAGGCCGTCGGACGTGACGAACCTCTTTAGAGATCTCGAGAAGTTCGGGACCACCCACGTCATGTACCGGAAGGCGGCCAGCGGGAACCCGATCAGAGACACCTTCGCCGTATCTGCCAAGAGCCTCCTCGGCGGCCTGACAAAGAAGCAGGCAGTCGCGCTCCTCACGGCCCTCTCGCGGGGCTACTACGACATCCCGAAGGGGGTGTCCACGGACGAGCTGGCCCGGAGCCTCGGGCTCCCCAGGACCACATTCGAGGAGCACTTGAGGAAGGCCGAGAGCAAGGCCCTCAAGTCGATGATGCCGCTGCTGAGGTTCTCCGGCACAGGGACCTCCGGCCGTGCGACCCCCAAGGACGCCCCCGAAAGATTCTCCGTGCCGCAGATCTGGCGCGGGTGAAGCATGCGTGCCTTGGGTTCATTGCGCCTCCGCCAGGAGTAACTCAACCTAGCGCTGTGTCATAGTCTTCCGATCTCGGTCAGGAAGGCCTTCTCCTGCGCAATGACCTCATCCACTTGTCGCAAGAACTTGTTCTCAGCCTCGTCTGAACTTCCTGATTTCATTCCCCTTTAACCAGTTCCTTACTTCTTCCATGGTATAAAATCGTTCCCTGATTCCCATCAAGACTTTCGGATCATGGAATACCTTCGGAGCTTCTCCATTGGTTCTTAGGAATGAAATTGTTGCAGTGTAGGCGGTGCGCCTTACACCGCTTGCAAAAGCGTGGCCTCGGACCAGTTCAGTAAGGAGGACCGCTGCCTTGCCGTAGATGTCGCCCTTCTCGTCAATGGTCTTCTGCAGGGCGGTTCTGAGTTTCTCCTTGGAAAGTACTTTGTGTTGGTCGGCCCTCTTTACCCTAATGTCTTGCAGGACTCGCCGGTTGGTTTCAATCAGATCGTCGGCAGAGGGGTATACAATTGGAGACGTGGGAAAGAGTGCCAGGTTGGCGGCTTAAGAACAATATCCATCCTCATCGTGCAAAGGATTCATTGCGCCTCCGCCGGGGATACCTCGTAGGGGACGAGGGCGAGGCCGGACCGAACCCCTTAATTATGTGTAAGATATTCTTACTCATATGGCGAAGCAGGTGGAGGAGGTCCAGTTCACGAAGGCCAGCTCCAAAGGACAAGTTGTAATCCCTAGGGCAATCAGGAAGAGGCTTGGCATCAGGGAAGGCAGTCTGCTTGCCGTGGCGGCCGAACGGGACCTTATCATCCTCAAGAAGGTTGACTCCAAAATATCAGATGAAGATCTGAGGACGATGAAACGGGTTGAAGAGGCGTGGAAGGACATCGAAGAGGGAAGGTACGGCCTCATGTCCAAGGAGGCCTTCTTCAAAGAGCTGAAAGATTGGTAGAGATTAAAGCGATCGTCTACACCCAGAAATTCGAAAGAGATGTCAAGAAACTGCGAGATGGTTTGATGAAAGAGAGGCTGGAGAAGCAGATTAGGAAAATTGCAGACGACCCGGAGGCTGGCAAGCCTCTCCGATATGGACTCAAAGGAGAGTCGACTGTCCGCATCCCGCCTTACCGTCTGATCTACGCGGTCCAAGGGGACAGGCTAATACTGCTCAGGTTCGAACACCGAAAGAGCGTCTACGACTAGGCTTCAATCCACAAAACCCCTGCCGAGTACTAGGCCTTTCTTGACGCGCTTAGGGTTTCATTACGCCTCCGCCGCGGATACCCTCACCAATCTCCTCGGCCCCTGGCATCTCACGAGTGGGACGTTTGAACGTCTCATCTGTGATTTCAGGATGGCACATTGCCATTGGGCCCATCATTCCCTGGTCGCCCTAAGATCCCTCGTGCCCGGCGCCTCGTGAAGATGTAGCCTGCCAGAAGGAAGGCCACGAACGCTATGGTGGCCGCGGATTGTGCTGGAAATTCTGGAATTCCTCCCCCCTCCGCGCCAGATG
>JACWAI010000027.1 GCA_014874415.1 Nitrososphaerales archaeon | reverse complement strand
GCGGGGAGCTCCTGTAGTTGGGGAGAGGCGATGTAGGGAATGACGGGGGCGGGTGCGGATCCCGCGCAACTCTGCCCCGGAAGAGGGGTGAACGTCGCAGGAGCAATGGTGGAGGAGACCGTGATTGGGATTGGAGAGACCTCGGTCTGGTTTCCCGCACTGTCAGTGAGGGTACAGGAACCGAGGTACTTCCCCGCCAGAGGGTAGACATGGACGGGGTTCTGCTGGGAACTGGTGTTCCCGTCCCCGAATGCCCAAGCGAAGCGGTACGGAGGGGTACCTCCCGAGGCGAAGGCGGAGAAGTAGACTAGGAGCGGGGGCTGGCCAGCATCGGGTGCGGCCGTGACCTCGAGAGTGATGGCGCCGGACATGACCACCTAATCCGCACGGATACCCCCGGCTCTAATATGGTTTGGAACCATGTGGCCGGTATTGGACCGCTAGGTCCATCACGGGCCCGAACCAGCCCGTCCGTGTGACCTCCCCAAAGCTCCGCAGGAGGTTCATCAGGGATCCCCCAGTCCACGAATAGCGGTGCTCAGGATCGGCCCAATCAGCTCGGCTAACGGAGGCGTTGGGGACGACTACGGTCACGTCGCTCGGGTGGGTCTCTCCGATGTGGGTGAGGAGCGCCCAAGGCTCATGGACGTGCTCGAGGCAATGGCTCAGCAGGTAACGGGGCACCGCCTCTGCCTCGCCGATGAGCGAGTCGATGAGCGCCCATGTATCCTCGTCCTCCAGGTCCCCCTCGAGGGCTCTTCCCGTGGGTTTGACCTCCCAGCTCCAAGAGGCCAATTCGGTGTCAATGCCGGAGGTCACATCCACCAAGGCCCCCTCCCCGGGAAGGGTGATGCCCCAATCGCCCCGGGGTCTCCGCCCGGAGCCGAGGTCGATGGAGAGGAGGGCCTCGCTCCCCTCCATCAGTCTTTCTTCTTCAGCTCGCTCTCGAGCGTCTTTTCGCCCTCGAGAGAATCCTTCTGCTGTACGAATTGCTGAAGGGCCTCCTTGAACTTGTTTTGTTCCTCGGGGGAACGAGACATCTTTAGCTTCTCCGATTTCCGGTTGTTCTTGAGGTCATAGGTGTCCGTAGCGTCCTCCCTGATCCGTTCTATGGTCTCTTTCATAGGGCCCTCGCGCCGGGCGACCCCTGTACTTCGGTCGTGCTGATCTCGATGCCCAACTCCCTCGCCCGGGGCTTGAGCAGGGTCTCGATGAAGTGGATGAGGCCCTCCTTGCTCGGGAAGGCGATGGAGAGTTGGAAGACCCCCGTGGAGGTGTCGGCCTGGGTAGAGAACTGAAAGCCCGGGCGAACCGCCTGCGGGGGGATGGCCGGCATCACGGGGGCGGTGTTCGGAGGGAGCGCCTTCCCTTCCCCCGGCCCCAGCGGCTCGGCGACGATGGCCCGGGCCTGCTGGCGGTCCTTTCGGCGTTGAAGGGCCCTTGCTTTGCTCGACATGGTTCTTTACTTCCTCACGATGGGCTCTAGGAGCCGCTCCAACCGTTCCGCGATCCCCGGCCAGAGGTACTTGCCGGGGATGGGGACGTGCTTCGGCTTCCCCTTGGAGAGGGCATTCGCCACGAGGTCCGCCGCCGTGTCGGGGTCCGGGATCCAATCGAACCCCCAGGGCGTCGGCAACTCCTTGCGGGACGGGATGAAGGAGACGTGGGGGAACTCCCCCCACAACTCCCGGTGGATGGGCGTGTCCGTGATGACGACCGGGAGGCCGCTGGCGATGGCCTCCAGCGTGGGGGCGCCGAAGCCCTCCGCGAACGTGGTGGAGAGGAACACATCGGCGGTGCGGTAGGCATTAGCCAGCCCCTGGGTATCCTCCGCCCAGAGCGCTACCTGGGAGTTCCCCCGGTCCGGGGGGAGCCACACCTTGCCCTTCCCGGAGAGGCCGAGCAACCGGGTGTGGCAATCCAGGGCGAAGAAACCACTCGGAGCCGTGTGCAGGTACAGGAAGGCGTCCGGGTATCGGGCGAGGAGCTTGGAGAGGACCTGGATATTGCCCGGGAGGTTCTTCCTCTCCGTGTTGGTGCCCACCGTCAGGAGCATGGGCCCCTTCTCGGGGACGCCGAGGGGGGTCCGCTGGCCGGCGCCCGGGTGGAAGACCTCGGTGTCCACCCCATGGAAGAGGACGCCCACGCGATCCGGCGGGGCCCCCATGTCCGTCAGGGCCTTCTTCTCACATTCCGCCTGGACGAGGGTGAAGTCGGCTTCGGTGGAGACCGTCTGGGCCAGTTCCACCGGGACGGGGAAGCTCTGGATGGGGGTGGCGGCCACGAAGGCGATGCCCCGGGCCTTGCACATGGGCCAGAAGTGGTAGGCCTGGCCGAAGAACCGGGGGATGAAGACCCAATTGTCCCGCACATGGATGAGGACCTGGGGCTTGGCGATGTCGAGCCCCCGTTCCAGGAGTTGCTGATTCGCGCCCGGGTACACCTTGAACCCTTCGGCCTCGGTGGGGGCTCCCGACCATTGGAGGGCAAATTCAATGCATTCATGGCCCCTATTCCTTAGCTGTTGCATCAGGTTGTAGGTGTAAACCCCGTACCCAGTACAAAACAGGAAGTGGTCCGAGACGAATCCGACCTTCACGGCTCGCCCCCGACCACGGCGCAGACGGAGCCGGAGATGGTGGCGACCCGCCACGTCACGGCGTTGCCGTTGGTGATCCCGAGGGCCACGAGGACGGGGTGGGGGACCGTGGTGCGGAGGGAGACGGAGGTGGAGTTCGCCCGGGTGACGACGGTGCGCCATTCGCGGTGGTCCGGCACGGGCAGGGGTAGGTAACTACCTTCTTAAAAGGAATGCCTAGCCGAAGACGGCGGAGCCGGTGACGGGGTCGGAGGAGCCGAAGGCCAAGGCCGGAGTGGTGGGGACGGGGGCCAGCGAGACCGTGGGGTCCACCCCGTTCGGGGGGTAGGCGCGGGCGATGATCCCCTGCCAGTACGTCGTGTACGAGCTACCCAGGGCGTCACCGATGAGGCCCAGATACCCCCCCGCCGGGTTGTAGGTCTCCGCCCCGCCCCCGCAGGCGTCCGTGTACCCCGAGCTAAGGGCGTTGAGCAACGTGCCGTAGCTCCCGTTCACGTCGTAGGTGGTGGTGGTGTCGTCCTGGTAGTTGGCGACCTCGCCATTGGCGACGATGATGGTGAACAAGTACCAGGTGTCGCTGAGCGAGTCGACGCCGGTAGCCGGGCAGTTCCAGGAGGTCCAGGAGCGGCTCAGGGCGAGGCCCGAGTAGTCGCCTCCTCCGCGTTGGTCGAGGCGGGACATCTGCCCCGCCCCGGAGGAGTCGCAGGAGAAGAACGTGTCGCCCAGGCCGTTCGTGTAGGCGAAGAATTGGAGGAGGAAGTCCCCGTTGGGGTTGGTGCCGGCGTCAATGTACAGGTAGTCTCCGCTGGCGGAGTCGGCGTAGAGGGCGAAGTCTCCTTTCGGCGGCGTACCGGGGGCGGTGGTCGTGCCGGCGGACCCGACGACGATCCAACCCGTGGTGCTGTCGCCCCGGTAGTAGACCAGGAAGACGGAGGAGCCGTTGTCGTATTCCCCGTAGGTCGGGGAGAGTTGGGGGGCCTCGCCGGCCTGGACCCCGTCAAATTCGGTGGTGAGGGAAAGGAAGTTCAGGTAGAAGAGGACGGAGGAGTTGGCGGCGATCCCGTTGGGGAGCTGGACCCAGAAGTAGGCGGTGGCGGCCTGGTTCGCCGGCGTGGAGGAGACGTATTCCAGCCAGGAGGTGAGGGGGCCGGAGTTGTTGGGGGAGGTGGAGAAGCGGATGTTGCCGAGGTCGGCGGCCTCGTCGCTGGTGTAGAGGGAGGGGTTGATGGCGATGCGGAGGTGGTAGGGGGCCGGTGTCGGGGCGGATTGGTTGTTCGTGGCCGTGATGAGGAGCGCCATGGGCTCAGGCCACGCGCCTGCCCCGCAACCGGCTCTGATAGTTGGAGGCGGTGCGGGCCCGAAGCTTCTGCCGGTACTCCGCTACGTCGGTCAAAGGTGCGCCGCCAAAGGGCCGGTAGTAGGACGCGCTACCGGGCTCGTTGCGGGAAAGATGCTGGCGCTGAAGATGCCGCGTCACTAGGAGGCCCGAGACGGAGGCGAAGTCGCACCCCCGGACCGGGCACCCCATCATGCTCTTCCCCTCCCGGAGGACCATTCGGTTAGGGGGGGGAGGGCCGGGAGGCACGCCCATGATGTAGGGCCGGCCCGAGAGGAAGGAGCGAGCGAGCGGAACGCGAGGGTCCTTAGTAACCTTCCTGGCGGCGGCCTCCGAGATCCAGGGGGCTCGCCTCATAGGAAAACGACCACGACCGTCGGGGCGGTGGTGAAGGCCCCGAAGTCTATTGTCCATCCTGAGGCCATGTAGAAATCGGTAAGGGTGGTCGCGCCGGTTAGGATCGTGTTGCCGTTCCCGTCGGTGATGGTGATGGATACCGCTACCCCTCCAGTACTGCTAATAATCGCGTCGTCCAGGAAAACCTCGTAGGCCGTGCTGGCGGTGGGCGCCGCCGCCCCACTCGAAACATTGGGGCCGATAGCCGGGGTGGAGGTGCCGTTAAACGGGACGAACGCCCCGAAGGGAGCGGCGCTAAGACCGACCGGCAGCACGTAGCCGTTGCGGACGAAGTACACATGCCCAGAGGCGTCCAGCAGGGACCCGCTGACCTGATTCCCGATCCCGAGAAGCTGGGCCGGGGTCTCGCTCTGCGTGGTACAGCCGGTGACGTTGCCATACCCTGCGACATGGCCGGCCGCAGCGGCGGGCCAGATGGGCTGAGGGAGGTACGTGGAGCCTCCGCCAACGGTGAAGATACACCCATCGGCGGTGAGAGTGACCTTATTGGCGACCGCCCCGGAGATGAAGCCGGTGCCTGCGGTGACCTGGTCGTTGTTGATGGTGCTGGCTAGGGCGAGGAGTTTGCAATGGACCGAGGTGGCAACCGTCGTGATGGCGCCTACCCCTACACTCCCATTGAATTGCGACCCTACCAGGACGATGCTGGACGGGGCCAGGTCGTTCCCGATGATGATGTTGGTCACTACCGATTCTTGGACCGTGAAGAACTTGCTGGGAATGTTGATCTTGCTGTAGTTGTCTCCAAGGAACCGGGCGCCTCCGTTGTTGAGTATCTGCG
>JACWAI010000026.1 GCA_014874415.1 Nitrososphaerales archaeon | reverse complement strand
TCGAAAGGTCGCGATGGTAGGAAAGAGACTGAATGAAGATACTCCAGATGCACTGCGATTTCATCGAATACACCCCCGTCAAGAAGGAGATCAAAGCAGCCGAGGAGATATCTCCCGCGACGGTGCGCGAGGACGACATAGTCGTCCTGTTCACAGCATTCGAGGAGGGGGACGACGCAGCCCTTGCAAAGAAGGCTGTCTCCGAATCGAAGGATTTCCTCGGGAAACTGGGGACGAAGAGGGTGCTGATCTACCCGTTCGCACACCTCAGCCAGAACCTGGCCCCCCCGTCCGAGGCGCTCGTCCTCCTCCTCGAGATGGAGAAGGAGGCGGAGGAAGCAGGCCTCGAAGTCCACAGGGCTCCCTTCGGCTGGACCAAGGCGCTGCAGTTGAAGGTCAAGGGGCACCCGCTCGCCGAGATGTCGAGGAGCTACTCGCATGGTGAGGGCGCCCCAAGGGCGGCTGCTCCGACGCGGAGGCGGGAGCTCACAGCAGAAGCTGCCATGGCCCGGCTGAAGCGCAGCGATTTCGTGAACCTCCCCGAGACGGACCACAGGATCATTGGAGAAAGGCTGGACCTGTTCAGCTTCCAGGAGGTGTCCCCGGGGATGGTCTACTGGCACGACAAGGGGCTCAGGGTGAGGAACATACTGATCGATTTCCTGAGATCTGAGCTCAAGAAGCAGGGCTACCAGGAGGTCAGCACCCCAAGCCTGGCGAACACAGCCCTCTGGATGGTGAGCGGGCACTCCGAGCACTACAAGGACAACATGTTCCTGACCGCGCTCGGCGAAGAGGAGATGGGGATGAAGCCGATGAACTGCCCGTCGACCTTCCTCGTTTACAAGTCGAGAAAGTGGAGTTTCAGGGAGCTCCCCGTCAGGTATGCGACCTTCGACCCCCTCTACCGCAACGAGCTGAGCGGTGTCGCCAGCGGCCTCTTCAGGGTGAAATCGCTCATGCAGGACGACGCCCACATCATAGCCACCGAGGACCAGGCCGAAGGGGAACTTTCCAAGATGCTCGACCTGATGGAGAGGGTCTACCGGGTCTTCGGGCTCGAGTACAAGGTGAAGATCTCTACGCGGCCCGACGACTCGATGGGGAGCGAAGAGGAATGGGAGAGGGCGACGGACACGCTGATCAGAGTCGTGAAGTCCAGGGGGTGGGACTACGAGGTCAAGGCGAAGGAGGGGAACTTCTACTCCCCGAAGATAGACGTGGACATCAGGGACTCGCTCGGGAGGGAATGGCAGTGCGGGACGTTCCAGCTCGACCTGCAGATGCCGAAGCGGTTCAGGCTGGCCTACACGGGGTCTGACGGCAAGGAGCACGTCCCCGTGGTCCTCCACAGGACTATACTCGGATCTTTGGAGCGGTTCATGGGGGTCATGCTCGAGCACTACAAGGGCGCCCTCCCGGTCTGGCTCTCCCCTGTCCAGGCGAGGGTGATCCCCCTTTCAGACGAGCACTCGGAGTACGCCCGGAAGGTGCTCTCCTCCCTTTCGGAGGGAGGGGTGAGGGCGGAGGGGGACTTCGCCAGCGGCACCATGGGCGCGAAGATAAGGGACGCCCAGCTTCAGAAGATACCCTACATGCTCGTGGTCGGGAAGAAGGAGGAGGACTCGAAGGCGGTCGCCGTCAGGACCCGGGGAGGGGAGCAGACCTTCGGCGTCAAGCTCTCGGACTTCGTCTCCCAGGTCAAGGCGGACGAGGCAGCCTTCCGCTAGTCGTCGCTGGGGATCTGCTGGGTCACGCAGTGCAGCGTGCCCAGGCCGAACACGAGCGCCCTACAGTCTATCCCCACCGCTTCGCGGCCGGGGAGCGCTTCCTCGATGGTCCGGATCGCCTGGAAGTCGCTCCTACCTCCGAAGGTGGGGACCAGCACTGCTTCGTTCCCGATGTAGAAGTTGATGTGGCTCGCCGGGAGCCTGCCGTCGGCGGCGGACGTCCTTTCAGGCATAGCCACCTCGGCTACCTCCAGAGGTTTCCCATCCTGGTCTGCGGCTGCATGGAGGAGCTTCAGGTTAGTCTCAAGGACCCTGCTGTTCGGGTCCCCCCTGTCAGGCTCGACTGCGGCGATGACCTTACGGGGACCGACGAACCTCGCGATGTCGTCCACATGCCCGTCGGTGTCATCCCCTTCTATCCCCTCCCTGAGCCACACGATCTGGCTTGCCCCCAGGCTGTCCCCCAGGATCCGAGCCAGCCTTTCCTTTCCGAAGCCGGGGTTCCTGTTGGGGTTGAGGATGCACTGCTCCGTGGTCAGGAGGGTACCTCTGCCGTTCGTGTCTATGGACCCCCCCTCCATCACTACCCCAGGCCTGAAGACCCTGAGGCCGGTCGAGTCGGCGATCGCCTCCCCTGACGCGTCGTCTGGCTTGAGATCGTCATACTTGTTCCCCCAGGCGTTGAAGACCCACTTTACCAATGCGCTGTTTTTTCCCCTGACGTATGTCGGGCCGTAATCTCTCACCCAGACGTCGACCGTCCTGATATGGTGGAAGGCGACCTGGTCCGCCTTCCCGACCAACTTCCTCACCCTTGCCTCAGCTTTCCCGTCGTCAACGAGGATGTGAACCTCTTCCCCTCCGGAGAGGGCCGTCACCATTTTCGAATAGGTCTCCTCCACGGAGGGGAGTATTTCCCCTGGGAATGTGTCCTTGTCCTTCGGCCACGAAAGCCAGGTCCCCCGGTGCTTCTCCCATTCGGCGGGCATCCTGTACCCCAGGGATGCAGGTGTCGACAACCCAGCTACCTCACGATGGCCGAATACGTCCCCTTCTTCCTGTGTTTCATGAAACCCCACCCCTCCTCCACCACCCTTCCCAGGCCGAGGTCGCAGTCTACCGTGAACACGCCCTCGTCGCCCCCGGCTCGGAACAGGACCTTGCCGAACTGGTCGCAGACGAAGGAGCCCCCCCAGAACCTCGTCTTGCCTTCGGTGCCGACCCGGTTGACTGCACAGACGACCACGCTGTTGGCTATGGCGTGTCCCACCTGCACAGCCTCCCACGCTTTCTTCCAGTCCCCTTCGACGGGTTCGATCCCCTCGACCCAGCCGATGGCTGTCGGATAGAAGAGCATCTCCGCCCCCAGCAGCTTGGAGACCCTGGCTGCTTCCGGGTACCACTGGTCGAAGCAGATGAGGGTGCCGACCTTCCCAGACCTCGTGTCAGCCACGGAGTATCTCTTGCCGGGGGAGAAGTAGTCCTGCTCGTAGTAGTGCTCGTCCTGCGGGATGTGCACCTTCCGGTACTTCGAGACGGTCCTCCCTCTCTCGTCGAACACGAGGCAAGTGTTGTAGCTGGCGCCTCCAGCCTTCTCGTAGATCGACCCCCCTACGAGGACCACCCCGTTCTTGCGTGCCGAGTCGGCTAGTGCCCTGCTGAGCTTCCCCGGTATCGTCTCGGGACTCTGGCGCGAGGCACGTTCGGTCGGGAAGTAGCGCCAGGCGAAGAGCTCGGGGAGGCACACCACATCCGCCCCCTTGCCGGCCGCCTCCTCTATGCCCGCCAACGCCTTGGCCAGGTTGGCGCCCACCTTCTCCGCCATCCGCATCTGAACCACCCCTATGCTGATCTTCATCGGCTCCGACCCGCGATCACCCCCGCTGGCACTGCTTTTCAATTTGAGAGAGCTACTTCTTTGTCACGGGTTGCTGAATAAGGAACCCCGACCCTGGGCCCTTGACGTCAGACACGCTCATGAAGTACTCCCTCGGCGGACCGACGGCTTGGTACCCATCCTTCAAGAGTCCCTCCAGGAAGGGCCCGTACGTCTCTGGGAAGTCCTCGGCAGGTCCGCCATGCCTCGTTTCGGCCACCTGGACCCCCTCCATGACCTTCAGCTTGTAGTCTCCCTCCGGCTCGAATGGGGCCACAACAGGGATGCACGCTTCGCTCCTCAGATCTTGTTCAGGGGTGGACGTCGGGTCGTCATAGAAGAGGCAGAAAGGATAGCTTGTCTGCTCTATCCCCTTCGAATCGATCCACGTCTTCAGCCTCTTCATCTCATCCCCGATCCTCGAGTAGTCCCCCCGCATTTCGAGGTATGCCACGGTCATCTTGTCTGCCGCCGTGAACTTGACTTCAGGAGACCCCAAGGCTCTGCTGAGACCCGGAGCCTCTCACAGGCGATAAAAGGGTTGAGAG
>JACWAI010000001.1 GCA_014874415.1 Nitrososphaerales archaeon | reverse complement strand
GGGCTACCCTACGCAAAAGCCCGAGGCATTACTCGACCGGATCGTCAGAGCCTCGAGCAAGCCGGGCGACGTGGTCCTCGACCCCATGTGCGGCTGTGGGACGGCCATTGCCGTGGCCCATCGTCTTGGACGGAACTGGGTGGGGGTCGACGTTTCCCCCACCGCTTGCCAGCTCATGGTGAAACGAATGCGTGGCCTCGGCGTTCCCATCGCGGACACCGATATCCTCGGCCTGCCCAAGACCGAGGAGGAGATCCGCGCCATGCCTCCCTTTGAATTCCAGAACTGGGTCGTCCGGAAGCTCATGGGCCGGGTCTCCGCCCGCAAGAGCGGGGACATGGGAATCGATGGGTGGCTGTTCGATGGAACGCCCATACAAGTAAAGCAGTCAGAGGCCATCGGACGGAACGTGGTGGACAACTTCGAGGCCGCCCTCCGACGGGCGAAGCGGACCAAAGGGTTGGTGGTGGCCTTCTCCTTTGGGAAAGGCGCCAGGGAAGAGGTGGCACGGGTCCGACACGCGGATGGGATGGAGATCATCCTCCGCACGGTCAAGGAGATCATGGAGGAAGCGTGAGTAACATGATGGGCGTACTGGCACCGGAGGACGCCCGTCGTTCCAAGTGGTACGCCGTGTTCCAGAGCGACCCGTCCTTGGTCCCCCTCATCTGTTCCCTGCTGGACACGGAAGAGAAACTGGGGCGCCCCTTCCATCCCTCCGAAACCCATCTCCCCCACCTCATCTGTACCCGCATGGCGAAGAAGGGCTTCCTGATCGAAGATGGGGCGGGTCTCTTCCGGTTCGGGGACCCGACCGCCATCGCTTGGGCGGTGGCCAAGCATGAGTACGTCCGGATCAGGGTGAAGGCATGGGCGATGCGGCAACGCTAACATGGCGGGGCTATCTCCTCGCCATGCTACAAGAGGACCTAGAGGAACTCGACCTGGATCCCAAGGCCAGGGAGGTGTTCGAGGACGCCATCCGGGGGCTTAGTACGGAAAGCGCAGCCGGGATTCCAGAACTATCCACCGATGCCCTCACCTCCGACCTCCCCCCCCATCTCGGGTTCCTCGCAGAGTACCCGGCCGAACTGCGGGAACGGACCCTCCAAAGGTTGAAAGCGGACGGGCTACTCCCCTGACCATGGTCTACGCCACCCCTGAAGCCATCTGCGACATCATCGGCGCGAAGGACGGAGAGGAACGGAAGAACTGCGTGAAACCCCTCCGTGACTTCGAGACAATTACTGAAAGCCTCCTGGACTACACGGAAAAGGACTTCCGGAAGGCACTGGCCTCCAAGCCCGTCACCGCCGTGATTTGGGCTCAACCCGACTGCCCCTTCTGCGAGGAGGAAATCCAGGCCATGGTACAGGTCATGGGGAAGGTCCCCGAGTTCGGAGCTTTCACGGTTGACTGCAACGAACCGGGATGGGACAAGAGGGCGGACGAAGAGAAGGTGGTGAAGACCCCGACCATCTCTTTCTACCGCCAGGGGGAGGCTAGTGCCGCCTTGGTCTTGGAAGGGCGCCGGAGTCCCAATGATGTCGAAGCGGTGGTTCGGCGCCTGCTCAAGGGAGAGACCACCCACCCCCAAGGGGCTGCCGAACAAGCCTGCCCGAGGGATGCCGGCATGGCGGAACTTTTGAAGTGCTTCAAGCAGGCCACGTTAAGTAACACTTAAGAAGGCGGCCTGCCTCCTCGTCGCATGGCCATCCCGCCTTTAAGTGGCCCTCACTGTCCACCCCGGGAACCCGGTAGCGTCAGTACCGGGGCGGATCCGTCTGGGTCTTCGGGCCTGGGCGGAGCGGCCTCTTCCAGGCCGTCAGCCACGACGGAGGTGGGGACCGGCCACCACCTCCTACCGCCGGAGAACTCGGAGAATGGGGCAGGAGCGGCAGTAGGC
>JACWAI010000025.1 GCA_014874415.1 Nitrososphaerales archaeon | reverse complement strand
TAGAGACTCACAAGCCGTCGACCGTTCTCGAAGTCGGGACACTTGTCGGGTACAGCGCCATACGGATGGGCCGTCACCTGAAGGCTGGGCAGAAGATAACATGCGTCGAGCTAAGAGAGGACATGGCGCAAATCGCACGAACAAACTTCACCAAGGCAGGGCTTTCAGACCGCATCGAGGTGATAGTCGGGGACGCCATGAAGGTCCTCCCGACGCTGACTGGGCGACTTGACATGGCCTTCTTCGACGCCGTCAAAGAAGATTACTTGGCGTACCTCAAGTCGATAGAGCACCTCCTTCACAAAGGGAGCGTTGTCGTAGCGGACAACGTGAAGTCTCACGCCAGCGAGGTCGCTGCTTACCTCGACTACGTGAGGAAATCGGGGAACTACGCCAGCGCCTACAGGGAGGCTCCCCCGAACTTCGGGGCCGGGCCAGGGGACGCTGTGGAGATCAGCGTCAAGCTCTGAACCCGCCGACCAGCTTCTTCCACTTCTCTTCTCCGTCGAAGGGGATGTATACCCTCACGCGGCTGGCGAGCCCTCGGTATCTCTTACTTAGCAAGCCTCCCATCTCATCCCAGCTCCCCTCGACCACGAACTCCCGAAGCATGTCTTCGCCCACTTCGGAGCTCATCCTCTGCCACTCGCCGCGTTTGGAGAGCTCATTGAGCCTGTCGCACACGTCCCCCCACCCGTGGAGCTCCATGACCTTCCTGTAGCTGCGGGTCGAAGCGTAGAAGGCGACCTGCTGCCTGAGCGCCTCCTTGACGTTCTGAATCTCCCCCCTCGTGTCCCCCACAGCCGAGAAGACAGAAACCGCGACAGCCACTTCGTCCTTTTTCCTTGAAGCCTCGGAAGCCCCCCTGTCGAGGGCGGGGCGGATAGCCTCGCTCAGGTATCTGACCGTGTGCAGCGGGTGCACATGGAGACCGTCCGCGACGGCGCCCGCGACCCTGCACATGCCCATGTTGACCCCAGCGAGGAATACAGGTATCTCCGGATGCTCTATGGGACCCGGGTTGAAGAATGGGGTCATCAGGTCCAGATGGAAGAACTCCCCGTTGAAATCGAGCTTGGTGCCATCCTGCCAGCTCTTCCAGACGGAGCGCATCGCCAGCACGACCTCTTTCATCTTGGGAGCGGGCGCCTCCCACGTCATCCCGAACCTCCTCATTATGTGACCCCTCACCTGGCTACCGAGGCCGAGGATCAGCCTTCCCTTCGAGATGCCCTGCAGGTCCCAGGCCGTGTAGGCTATGGTCGTGGGGCTGCGTGTGAAAGCAAGTGCGATTGACGTGCCGAGCCCTATCTTGCCAGTTGAAGCGCCGGCGAGGGCAAGTTGCAGGAACGGGTCGTGCTTGGTCTCGTTGACCCAAAGGCAGTCGAACCCGAAAGCCTCGGCCTTCCTGGCGAGCCCCGCCGCCTCGACAGGGGACCCGACCGCCAGTTCCACGTCGAACTTCAATCGGCCGCCGGGTTCTGATACGCCTCTTAAAGCCGAGCCGTGGGGGTCCGCCAGCTAAACGAGTTGGTGTACACCCCCATCTTCGCCGGCCTCATCGCAGCCTTCTGCTGGGGGACGGCGGACTACATGTCGAGGAGCCAGTCTGAAAGGGTCGGCTACTACAGGACTGTCGTCTATTCTCACATCATCACCTTGGTCACGCTCTTGGCCTTGGTGCCCTTCATCGCCCCCGGCCTATCATTTCCCGCCTATCCCACACTGGCCCTCCTAGGGGCAGGAATCCTGAACTTCGTCGCCTTCAACTTCCTGTATCGTTCATTCCATACGGGTGTCGTGTCTGTCGTGGCGCCGATAGCCTACACATATCCGGCCGTCACCGCGGTCCTCTCGGTCGTGATACTCGGGGCGTTCCTCTCCCCAGTGCAGGCGGTGGCCATCACAGGGATCATCGTCGGGGTGATACTGCTCTCCACCCGCTTCTCAGAACTGCGCGCTTCCGTGCGCGGGAGCGGAAGGCCCAACCTGACCAAGGGGGTCAATACCGCCCTAAGCACGTCCATCTTTTTTGGCGTGGTGTATGTCGGCGTCGGCTATGCCGCCCCTTCGGTCAGCGTCGTCCTCCCGGTCATGATACTACGGGTGGTCGGAATTGCGGCAGGATTCCTCCTCGCTCCGATTCTGAAACAGCAAGTCCGACCGGTCGCAGGTGTCTTCTCCAAGAAAATGATCGCCATCGGCGTCATCGAAGCAGTGGGATTCCTGGCCTTCACGTACGGGATTACATCGTCCGGCGGCTCCCTTCCCGTGGTCGCCGCCCTCTCGGGGATGGGCGGGGCGGTCGCAGCGAGCTACGGCCTCGCATTTCTGAGGGAGCGTCTCGAGCTGAACCAGGTCCTGGGGGTGATCCTCTCTCTTCTGGGCGTGTTCGCGCTGCTTTACCTGGGGGGTTAGACGAGGCTGGATTACTTCAAGGCTGTCCAGGAGGGGCGGACCCGGGTAAACAGAGCGGTTGCCGCGCTTCAGGAGGTCGCCGGCCCTTCGTATCCCATGCTATTCCTCAAGCTGGGAATCTCTGACTGGACCCCCGTCGGAGAAGAGATGCTCTACAAGATCGTGCCCGGAAAGGGCGAAACCGCGGCCCTTGCCATCTGTGACGCCGATGGCAACGCGAAGGCGATGAGCGGATGGTTCCCCGTCATCAAGGCGTCGGATCTCGTCAAGAAGCTCGAATCCAAGGGGATGCCCGAGTTTCCAGGCGACGTCAAGCTGCCGATTTGAGGGCGCCTCTTTATTAACCGGCTCTGCGTCTTGTTTCTTGCGCCTTACTCGCACCGCTCGCAGCTTCGTACGAACTCTAAACAGCTCGACGAGGCAGGGGTTGTGCCCGTTCGACGCGGAAAAATTGGGGGTGAACGAATGGCAAGATGCTCGGTATGCAAGGGACACGCGGTAGCGACATGCGCAGAGTGCGGTGCGCTCGTATGCATGTCACACTCAACAACCATCTTCGACGAAGGCAGCAGGGCCATGAAGACGTATTGCGGCAACTGCACCGCGAAGAGGATGCCCGTGTGGGTCGCACGCAGAAGGTAGACTGACAAGGACTCCAGCCGCTACTCTCTACTCTACTGTGAAGTAGAGCCCATCACGCGTCGATATGGGCGCTTATTAGTTGGTTTCCCATCTAAGAGCGATGGCCGAGATGCAGAGCCTCGAGAAGCCTCTGACCAAGGAGGAACTAGGGAAACTGGAAGAGCTGCTGCACTCCGACCGCCTCTTCGAGAGGATGGTGGAAAAGGCCGTCAGGGGAAGAAGGAAGGCTGAGCGAAGAGGGAGAAAGCCTAGAAGACCTCCTTAGCAGGCTGGATCGAAGCCTCAGAAAGCGGGTCGCCCGTGCGTCTATTCGGAGCCCTGAGTTACTCTTTGACGAGTTGGAAGACCTCAATCTTGTCCTCGAGCCAAGGGGACGAATAGAAAGCTCCAGGTAGATTGGACGGGCGAAAACGAGCCTTCCAAGTGTGAACCTGGCTGCAACTCTGGAGGTTCGCTCCCGGATGATGCCTTCACTCTACTGTGAAGTAGAGGCGCCTGTTGCTTTTCCCTTTGTTCTCGGTCTTCAAACCGACCACCTTTCCTATCTCCCGGGTGTTCTTCACATGCACCCCTCCGTCAGCCTGGGTGTCTACGTCCCCTATCTGGACAATCCTCAGCTCGGCCAGTGAAGGGGGCATGGCGTTTGCCAGCTTCACGAAGCCCGGGGTGGCCAGGGCATCCTCCCTTTTCATGAAGAACGTCTTCACGTCAAGTTCCCTGCGGACCGCCTCGTTCACCTTGTCGATATAGTAGGACATCTTCGCCTTGTCAAAATCGTCAAGATTGAAGTCCACCCGCGACCCGTCGGGGCTAATCTGGTTGCCCGTAATCAGGGCTCCCGTCTCCCTGTTCACGACCGCGCTGAGGATGTGCGCCGAAGTATGCATCTTCATTATCCGGAGCCTCCGGTCCCAATCCAGGACCCCATGCGCCCTGTCCCCCACCCTGAGCTCTGCCGGCGCCTCGAGCATGTGGAACACGTTGCCCCCCTCCTTCGTCGCCTCGATGATTTTCATCCCGTTCAGCCTCCCGGTGTCAGAGACCAGCCCCCCTCCCCGCGGATTGAACGCTGTCTGGTCCAGGACCACCCTGTTTCCCTCCACCAATTCGACCTCGGCGTCGAATTCGGACATGTACGAGTCCTTCCAATACAGCAGTTCAGTCAAAGTCCGAGAATTCTCCTCGCATTTCTCCTGTGCACGTTTTCATGTCTTATGCGATTTCCTATTTGCTCCTTGAACTTTGCGATCTGATTCCTCTTATTCTGGGTCCTGATGTGCGGTTCGGTATGGAGGACGAATTTAGCCAAAGACTCCATTCCCCCTAGCGTCCTGAGTTGATAATGCCCGTTGCCCAGATCGTATACAACACTGGGGATATCCTCACCAAGCAAGAAATCACGTATCCCATCGAGAGGTTCTCGCTCGTCTTGACTTATTACGGCTTTGAAACCATTCCGTCCCGACTGATACTGACCCTCGGTATCTGCCCAGGCGGCTACTGTCTTCCACTCCCAGTAGCTGTCAACATTCCCACTAGGCCGGCCAATTGCTCGGGAAACCTCCTTGATTTCCTCAATTCGTACATCATACTTTACTCCGCGTTTGAATTTCTCTATGTGCTCCGTAGGCACGTAAACGTGATAGGTCTCGCTGTATCCCGTCTCTCGAAGAAAACTGCTAAACCGACAAATACCACCCAAAAGGCCACTAACTTGATATCTCCTTCCAGGCTCAAAGGTAAGTTTCATCTGCTTCTCTATCCAAGCTCTATTCAAGGCGAACGAAATCGCTTTCCCATCTTTCGAGGATTGAGCCTTCAGCAAATGTGGCTCCATCGGGCTTTCCTGATTGCGTGACCAACTTGCTGTCGATTGTTTCTGGTCCTTGTCACTATTAATCCGGAAGCCCGATCTTTCGTCCTCTAGACCTGTACCCTTGAGTTCATCACTTTTCTCCACTAGTTGAATCGAGTCGAAGACAACTCGATATTTCTCGTCGCGTTTGAAGCGGTTCTGGAGCATGGTCGGTACGTAAATGTCCAGATAGCGGTCCCTTGTAATGGTACGTTCCACCTCGAAACACCTCCCTTCAATTTGTAGGTATCACCTATGGTGAAGGCCAAGCTAGTTTGATTTTCGACTTCGCGTTTTGAAATTGCGAACGAGGCTCTATTGAGCTTCCCTCTGCTCCCGAGGTAGAACCTGATTCTGAGGTCCATTTCGGCCGAAGCATTGTTATGTGCACGCTTCGGGTCGACTTCGCTAGTTTCTGTCTGCCTTTGATTGAACCCTTGACGCAGTTTAGCCTGAACCAAATCATGATTGAGAATAGACATCAAAACTCGCCCTTGAGGAATTACGGTAAAAAGGACGACGCGTTCAGGACAAGTTTCAGAGATGGGTTGTGTGAAACTGAACAATATTCGATAGGCATTCCCAAAATAGCCGCTTCGTCATCGTCGGGAGCTCCCGTTCCTCGCCGTTTTAACGTTCGGGATTTCAGTAGGTGCTGATCTTCGTCTGGGACAACTCTCTTGAGATCAGGACGCTCTCCCTCATCCACTTGGCCTTCGGGATCCTCAACTTCGAAAGGGCGGAATCCATCGCCCCTCTGAACGTGCCGTGTCTTTCGAAAGGCTGCTTCAATAGAGCCCGTATGCTTTCTCGCACGTTCCACACCCCCAGCGGCATGATGAACCCGGGGTATGTCTCTCGTAGGACAATGGCGGCTGCCTGCTTCCTTTCTCTCTCCAGTCCCTCGGAGACGGCTAGCCTCGTGGAATAGTAGCACCCTCCGACCCTGGCGTACCTGGTCCTGCCGAAATACTCCTCATGGTCCCCTATCATGTATGGCGTCGTCGTGAACTGGTTCCAGGTCGTGTTGGGGAACCAGGCCTCGATCCACTCGAACCTCCACGGCTCGGGGAGCAGCATCGCCACATACTGGTTGTCATAGACTCCGAAGCTGTAGACCCTGTGCTCGTCGATGGTGGGCCGGTGCTTGATCTTCTCGATGAGCCCTAGGCTGATGGAGCTGTCGACCGCGGTTATGCTCCACCTTGTGGGGACGATCTTCCTCCTCGGGCCGACGCCGAACATGCCGAGCGAGAACGCCTTCTGGATTCGCGTTACCAGGACCCCCTTCGTGTACATCTCTTCCACGGCTCCGGCGGCTTCAAGGTCCCTGTCGTAGTAGGCCGTCTGTACCCTCCTGTCGACGGACGGGTTGTCTATCTTGAACCTGTCAAGGGGCCCCGAGGGGCCGTAGGGCTGCGTATCTTCGCTCAAAGTCAGTATCCTCCGCGGAGCCTTCGTCAGTTTCAGCTCCGTGTCGACGGGTTTCGCCGCCATCGCGAGCTCCTGAAGAGAGGACAGGAACCTCCCCGGCTCCCTCGCGTCTTCTACGCTCGCCCTCGAGTTTCCGCGGACGAGAGAGTACCTGTAGTCGACGATCTGGTCGATGGGTTTCCCTAGCCACTCTTCAGGTGTGTCGAGGACGGTCGTGTCCCCGAATTGGGCGGGGACCATGGGTCCTATGGACACCCTGGGGTATCCCAGCCTCCCGACGAACACGCCCGGGGGGGACGACCCGAGTATCTCATTGGTCGCCATGGCCGGCCCCTGCTTCGCCATGGCTTGCGCCTTCACTATGATCGGGCACCTCGGCTTGCCGCAGAGCAGTTTGGCGCCCCGGCAGGCGAGACACATCCACGCGGGCGGGCTCTCGACCACCTCGATGGACTTGGCCACGTCTTCCTCGAGCCCTGTGACCGAGGCAGCCATCACATTCGAGAGCCACGTGATCCTCCTTGGCACGACCTTCCGTCGCCCTGAATCTGCTCTTAAACTCGGGTGTCCTCCGGCCGATTTCTCCGGACCGGAGGCGCAATGGACCTGTGGCGCGATGAAGTTCATCTACCACTCGAGTCCCTGTCAGCCTAATTGAATCAGAGTCTGGGGCTGGCATGCGCATGAGCGACGGAGCATCGGAAGACGACGACGTCGGGAGGCCTTCTCCACTCCTCCGCCAGAGAGTCTTTGCAGGTCTGTGGGCTGCCTCTGTGGCATCGTCAATCGGCTCCTCGGCTGGGCTCCTCGCCATAAACTGGCTCGTCTACTCGGTTACCGGGTCTGCCCTGGACATCGCGCTGGTCGGGATTGCGGGGGTGGTCCCGAGGATTGTCTTCGGCATCTTCGCCGGGACCCTCGCCGACAGGTACAACAGGCTGAGACTCATGATTGCCGCGGACGCCTTCAGGGCCGCTACAATGATCTTGCTGGCCGCAGGCCTGTTCGTGTTCGGCTTCCAGCTCCCCGTCGTCCTCTTGGCGGTTTTCATCCTCGGCATGGGTCAGTCCCTGTTCCGTCCCGCGATCAACTCCTTCCTCCCTCAGATTGTGCCGAAGGAGCAGTTGGGGGCGGCCAACGGCCTCTTCACCGCCGCGCAGGAGGTCACCTCCGTCATCGGGAGCCCGCTGGGCGGGATCCTGATAGCCGTCGTCGGAGTGGCGGCCACCTTCCTCGTCAACGGCGCCAGCTACGTAGCATCGGGACTCATGATAGTCTTCGTTTCTCTGTCCTTGCCTTCATCCGTCAGGCCGCGGGCTCCTGAGCGCGCCAGCCGGCCCTCGTTCCTCCAGCAGCTCCGGGGAGGGTTCACATACATCAACGGAGAGCGCGGGCTGCTGAAGCTGACCATCGCTTCATTCGGGGCCAACTTCTTCCTGAGCCTATTCTTCACGTTCCTGGTGGTCTACGTCAGCGTCGTCCTAGCGCAGGGCGCCTTCGTCTACGGCATCC
>JACWAI010000024.1 GCA_014874415.1 Nitrososphaerales archaeon | reverse complement strand
CCTCGGCTGCAAGGCCAGAGGCAAAAGCCAGGGCGTGCGTTGCCCCTTCAAGGGAGGCCAGCCTCTCCTCTAAGGCACGCCTAGTGGGATTAGCCGTTCTGGAGTATTCGTAACCCCCGGTCGGCCTGTCGACCTCTCTCCTAGCAAATGTGGACGACAGATGAATTGGGGCTACGACGTCGCCGCTACCTCCTGCCTTCAGGTTGGGCTCTTCGCCTGTGTGTATTGCCCTTGTAGCAAACTTCAACTGCGTACTATCACGCTTCCCTCGTACCTATTACGAAGATAGAACACTCAGTCGTAAGAACCTCGGATCTGCAGTGAGTTGCCAGCTCAAGCATCAGCTCCTCGCGTACCATGTCTCTTTCGTTCGGGGGAACGGGTTCCAAGTACCTTTCGTCTGTAATTGCGTTGACTCGTCTGATGTAGGCTTCAGGGCCGAGCCTCTCTTTGAAGTTCAGTTGGAAATATCTCTGGACGCCGAACCCGGCAGATTTGAGGGTTCCGAGGAGTTGCTCGTCAGAGAGGACTTTGAGGCCGATCATTTCGCTCACTTGGGAACCTTCGTAGTATACAGGGTGCCGAAGTATTATGGTGCGATACGCCTCCCTCAGTTCCCCGTACATATCTGGTGAGGGAGCTATGATTCCGAGCTTTCCTCCCACCTTCAGGACCCGATGGATTTCGGAGAAGTACCTGTCCACATCTGGAACCCAATGCACCAGATAGGAAGAGACTACTGCGTCGAAAGCACCGTCAGAGAACTGCAGGCCCAAGGCGTCTCCCTGTACGAACTTGACGTTCGTCAAACCAGTGTCGCGGACCTTTTCCGAAGCCAATTCGACCATCCGGTCCGAAAGGTCCAATCCAGTTACTTCTCCTCTGCTGAGCACCTTAGCCAGGTGCGTCGACAGGACTCCTGGGCCGCTACCAAGTTCGAGAACCCTCTCTCCGCCGTTCAGATTCAGCTCGTGGGCAAGTATGAGGAACTGGCAGATTCTGCAAGGTGTTACATAGCGGTCGTAGTCAGCCGCCATGCGGTCGTATATCCTCTTCACTTCGTTCAAATGTCATCCCCGGCGGTGCTATCGTACGAGCGCTCTTTCGCCAAGTAATCCACTACATCGGCGGTGGTCACTATGTCTACGACCTTATTCCCTTCGAGGACAACGACAGCGTTCTTATCTTTCAACAGCCCAAAGGGGTTGAGGAGCTCGTCCTCCTTCTTCAAGGAAGGAAGTGGCTCTTCCATTACGTCCCTCACGTGCTGTTCGGGTCGCGCCTCCCTCGAGGCAAGCATTTTCAAGAGCCCCCGCTCCCTGACACTCCCCACCTGTACCGCATCCTGCATGACCGGTAGCTGGGAGAAGCCGTTCCTTTTCATCAGCCTTATGGCGGTCGCCAGACTGTCCTCCGGTGATACGCCTATCACTCTTCCTGTCCTCCTCGACTTCCCCTTCAGGATGTCCATCACACGTATCCTTTCTTCTTTGCTCTCCAGGAAGCCATGCTCCTTCATCCATTCGTCGGAATAGATGCGGCTAAGATAGTTCCTACCAGTGTCGGGAAGGATGACGACGAGGGTCTTCCCCTCTCCCAGCTCCTTCGCTACCTCCAGGGCAGCCACCATAGCGGCCCCTGAGGAGCCACCGGCGAATATTCCCTCCTCTCTGGCCAGCCTTCTGGCCATGAGGAAGGCGTCCCTGTCATTCACCGTGATTACCCTGTCTACGACCTTCAGGTCCAGAGTCGAAGGCATGAAATCTTCTCCTATTCCCTCGACCCCGTAGGGGTGTATCTCACCTTCCGTGTCGTAGAATTCATGGTGGAACACGGACCCCTCGGG
>JACWAI010000023.1 GCA_014874415.1 Nitrososphaerales archaeon | reverse complement strand
GGAAGACGGGGTGCTCGTTCCCGGCTCGTAGCAGAAGTAGTATTGGTAACCTGGGGCGTAACCAGAACCAGAGAGAGTAGTGGTGGTGCCAGAAGCACCGCTGCTAGGAGTGATGACTAGAGACGGAGACACCGCTTTAGCAGACTGTATTGGCACGTAGGTCCAGAATAGGAGGAAAATCAAGAATACTGCTAGCAAGGCCGGAGCACGCATTGTTGAAGCTCTCGCCCCATTCGTGGGCCAAAGCATCTATTAAACTCCGGCCCCGAATTTTGATAATGTCCCTCGAAGGTAAGAATTGCTTTATGCTGTTTGTTTACCTTGCTTGACTTCGGTCCTTTCGTTCATGCTGACGCAGTAACGCTGCGTGAACATCAATCCTGCGATTAGGAAGGACGACCTTGGCAAGTTTGCCTGCCGGAACGAGGCGTGCAGCCTGCATGCTCTCAGGGGAAGAGGCAACATACGGGTGGTGGGCTGGTCAGGAAGGAGGAAGAGGTTCAGGCAGCTCGCCTGCCATCGGTGCGGCGTGACCTTCTCGGAGAACTATGGCACGCCCTTCTACGGTATCAAGAGCGATAGGGAGAAGGTCGCACAGGCTCTGAAGATGGTCGTCGAGCGGGGCAGCATACGGGGAGCCGCCAGAGCCGTGGGCGTTGACAAGGACACCATCGTCGACTGGATAAAGAAGGCGTCCCTGCACTCCGAAGCCTTCGCGGAGTACATGCTCCACGACCTACGCATGACCGCCGTCGAGCTCGACGAGCTCTGGACCACCGTGAAAAAAAACAAGAGCATATTGGCGAAGAGGACGAAGACGAGGGAGACAAGGACGAGATAGGGGACGCGATGGTGTGGAAGGCAGAGGAGCTCCCTTCCAGGCTCAGGGTCGCGTCGGTGGTGGGTAAGAGGACGCAGAAGGAAGCGTCAGAACTCATACAGAAGGTGAAGGAGAGGTCCGATGGCTCGACGCCCGCCTTCCTCTCCGATAACCTCGACAGCTATCCTCGTGCACTGCTCGATATCTACGGTGAGAAGGAAGAGCCCAGATGGGAGAAGAGACGCGGAAGGCCCAGGACCAGACCGATCGTCAAGCCTCCCGACGACCTGCACTACGCTCAGGTCGTCAAGCACCGTGACGAGCACGGCAGGATAACCTCGATAGAAAGGAGGGTCGTCTTCGGCACCGAAGAGGGATTGAGCGAGAAGCTCAGTGAGGCCGGATGCTACCGCACGATAAGCACGGGACACATAGAGAGGGACAATCTCACGTCGAGGCAGACGAACCCGAGGCTCGTCAGGAAGGCCCTGTCGTTCAGCAAGGACATGGAGATGCTGGGGCATCAGACGGCCCTTGTCGACCTCGCGTACAACTTCTCAATGTGCCACAGCTCGCTGAGGGTGAAGCTCCCACGGCGTGAGCTTACGAGAGGCAGGAATGGTACGCGAAAGAAGTGGGCTCAGCGCACTCCAGCCATGGCTGCCGGCTTGACGGCTCATCGATGGACTATGATGGAGATCATGACCTTTCCGTTGCTCGATTCTTATCGTCGAGGGACATAATCCGAACTTCTGGGACTTGTCCATTGGAACGCTGAGCCAGATGGGGCCCGACGGCGCCAGGGTCATGTTCCTTTTGGTGAGCCTC
>JACWAI010000022.1 GCA_014874415.1 Nitrososphaerales archaeon | reverse complement strand
TCCCGCGTCTGCTCCCCGTCCCCGTGGATCCTGAGGTTCCGGCCCTGCAGAGCCTCCAGGATGAAGGTGGGTATGACCGCGCCAGCCCTGTACGGCTTCTGCCACTCCCCGAAGGTGTTGAACGGACGCAGGACGGCGAGCTTGAGCTCTGGATGGACCCTCTTGAAGGTCAATGCGGCCCTTTCAGCTGCGTACTTGCTATTTCCCGAGTAGAAGGGAAATCCATTTCTTCTGACCAGCACGTTTCCGTTCGGGACTGTTACGCACCACACTTTACCCTTGTACTGGACCCACGTCGAATTGTTCTTCTCCTGGTTGACTTGTGTGGCACGGCTCGGAGAAATGTTGACGTGATAACGCAACCCATTTCTATCTAGTCGTTTCGTGATGTTAGCCGAGAAACCCAATTTCAGCGCAATCTCTTGAACATCATCTGCGAGTCTCCTTGAGCTTGTGTTGTAGGTACTGGGAGTATTGTATCGCCGCCTTCTAGCGTTCCCATCACCGGCATAGAGTTTTGCGAACAGAATCCCGAGCTTGTCTAGAGGAAGGTTCAAGAAATCTCTAGGGATGTATTTCTCTCTCGACTTGCCGTAGCGTGATAAGAACTCCCAGAGCGCAGGATTCGAGACTCGTATGTGCTCGTGCGTGGTACCCGGGGTATCAACTGTCCTTGAGGATCTGAATCCGATTCCTTCGAATGCCATTTTGGCTTCTTTTGGTCTGTAGCATGTACAAAGTTGGGATATCTTGCCTTTCGCGTTCGTCGAACCCTCGGCCAGGTACCAACCAAAGAATTCCAACCAGTGGTCTAGACTGACTTCGTTTTCGATTACGAGGCTTTGGAATTGTCCTGATGAGGAATCTCTGGCAAGAACTGATTTCGGGATTGCGATTGACTGGGCAGTTGAGGCCCCAACGCCATCCCACCTCGCTGCGATTGGAATGGCTACGTTATCCTTCCCGAAGAGCTCGTCGGCTCGCAGGAACTTCAGGTTTCTAAGGTCCCAGTGGGAAGAGTGTAGAACACGATGATTAGGTGTAACGAGCATGTCCAGCCGCCTGTTCGTCTGGCGAAGCATTGGCCCTTGGTAGTCGAAGATATGCAAAGCACTTGTTTGTTGGAACTGCATCAGCTTGGTTTCGAGGTTCATGGTAGCCACGATGGAATGCGGAGAGAGCTCCGCATACGATTTCCAGCCATCAATGGTCAGGATCTCTGTGTCGTCTGAGAAACATGCCGCGTAGGGGCTAGTCGGATTGCAGGGCGCCTCCTCCGTCGCCCCCGACTTCGGGGTCTCTCCGTATACCTCGCAGCTCGACGTGAAGAGTATGTGGTTGACCTTGTGCTTCGCGGCCGCCATGAACAGGTTCACCGTCGACATCAGGTTGTCGTTGAAGTAGTGCCAGATGTAATCCAGTGATTCGTCGACGCTGATCCTGGCTGCGAGGTGGAGGATGGCGTCGGTGTCCCTTACGGCGCGGTCGCAGTCCCCTCCCCACCTGAGGTCCCCGTCGAGCCATTCTACCCCCTTCGCCTTCGGGACCCTCCTGTCGAACACCTTGACCGTGTGTCCCCTGCCCTGGAGCTCTTCTATGATGTGCGTCCCTATGAACCCGCTCCCTCCCGTGACCAGGACGCTCATTTTTGCCAAAGATGTCTCGCTCGAGGCTTGCTTTTTTCCCCGTCCCGGTCCTCGTTTAAACGTTGGCGGCGGTCAGGTGGGCCGGCGCGTCCCCAGACCCCGTCGGGCAAGAGCCTAGAGTAAAGGTCCACGAGACGCCGGCTCATGGCCCCCCAGCTGAAGTGGGCCACGAATGCTTCGTAGGACGCCCGGGCCAACCGGTCGTAGAGGCCGTCGTCGGCTGCCAGCCGGCTGATCGCTCCCCTCACGTCTGAAGGGTCCTTCCAGTTCACGACTATCCCGCAGCGGTGCTTCTCCACCAGTTCAGCCTGGTACGAGCCTGCGGGGACCAGGGTGGGGATGGACAGGGACATGGCAGTCAGCAGCTTGCCCGGGGTCGCCATGATGGCATTCCTGGTCTTCGGTTCGTACAGGGAAGGGATCAGGTCTGCCCCCGCGATCACCGGCTCGAGCTCGTCCATCTTCAGCCAGCCCAGGAACCTGATCGACTGGTTCCTGCCGGACGCCTCCCTTACCAGCCCCTCCAGCTC